>JABXJZ010000271.1 GCA_013375335.1 Desulfobacterales bacterium | reverse complement strand
TGATTTTAAAAGAAATTAAAAGGGAAAAAATAGGTATAATTAAAAAAAATTTAATAGGGTACATACACTTAGGGTTAGATGTGGGAACAAGCGGTGCTGCTCTTATGGGGGTGACCTTCGTATATCCAATGTGGCTGTGGGCGAGCTACGAATAGTCACAGCTTCACTCCCTTATTACGCAGCTCTAACTGCGGCCTTCCACCTTGCTACCCAAATGTCTGCCCAGGAACTCCTCCATGGCCCGGTAGAAATCGAAGCGGTTTTCTTCGTTGCTGAAGCCGTGGCCCTCATTTTCCTTTACCATATACTGGACATCGATACCCCTTTTTCTGAGGGCTTCGACAATCTGATCGGACTCGGCCTTCTTAACGCGAGGATCGTTGGCTCCCTGGGCAACGAACAGCGGCGCCCTGATCTTGTCCGCATGAAATACCGGGGAGATTTCCCTCAGTAACTCTCTTTCCTCTTCAGGGTGCCCGATCATCTCATACATCATCTTGCGTCCCAGCTCCCAATACGGGGGGAGCGAGTCCAGCAAGGTGAAAATATTGGACACGCCCACATAGTCCACGCCGCACGCATAGAGATCCGGTGTGAATGCCAGACCTGTCAGCACCGCATAACCACCGTAGGATGCCCCGTAGATCCCGATCCGCTTTGGATCAGCAATGCCTTGCGTGAGCAGCCAACGCACACCATCAGTGATATCGTCCTGCATCTTTCTGCCCCACTGTTTGAAGCCGGCCTGCCAGAAGGCCTTTCCATAACCGACGGACCCGCGGAAGTTCATCTGCAGCACCCCTAGCCCACGATTGGCCAGGAATTGGACTTCAGAGCTAAAGCCCCAGACGTTTCTGGCCCACGGGCCGCCGTGCGGATTGACCAGTATCGGCAGGTTTTTCGGTCCTACGCCTTTCGGCAGTGTTAGATAGCCGCGGATGGTCAGCCCATCGCGAGACTTGTATTGAATAGGTTCCATACTGGCCATCTCTTCATCATCGAGCCACGGGCTGATATCGATCAGTTTGTGAAATTCCCCAGTGGGTCGGTTGAAAAAGTAATACGCGCCGTGGGATTTATCGCTGTAAGTGCGAACCAGCACCTTGGTTTCATCTCTACTCATGCTGGCTACAGCCACCTCACAACCCCGGAGCTTCTCTTCCAAGGTGTCCTGAAGTCTTTTCCTCTTTTCGTCAAAGAAATGGTACTGGTGCCTGTCGGTGATAAGGGCAACCCCGGTGATGACCTTCCGCTCCTTGGACCGCATTAGACCCACAACGTCCACCTCCGGATGCTCGTAGATCATCTCAAGGTGCTTATCCCTCTCGATATCGTATTTGAAAATCGCCTTTTTGTCTCGCCCGATGTTGGAAGCCACGTAGAGATACCTGTTGTCAAAGGTGAAGAACAGTGGGTCGATGGAGTCCCTGAAATTTGTGGTCACGATGGTCTTGAACGCCTCTTCCTCGGTCTTCCGGTACAGTATGCTGGTATTGACGCCATCTGTGGACGTGGCGACCCGGAGTTTCCCCTCATTATCGGTCAACCAGCCAGAAATAGTGCCTGGGTTTTCGGCACTCATCTTCATCTCACCGGTGACGATGTTGATGCGGTAGATATCGAAGATCCTTGGATCTCGCCTGTTCATGCTGATCAGCATCTCGCTCTCGATATCTTCCAGCTCATCAACAATCCCTACCCTTACCTTTTCAAAGGGCGTGAGCTCCTTCAGATTTGAACCATCAATATCAACCGCATAGAGACGGAAGTTTTCATCTCCTCCCCTGTCCTGGGCATACACTATTCGATTGTCGTTCGCCCAGGCATAGCTCGTTATATCCCGCTCCCTTGCGTCGGTGATGCGTGTGGCTCTTTGCTCCCCGCATTTTTGGACATGGATGTTGAGTCTGCGCTGCCACGGCATTAGAAAGGCGATATAGTCCCCGTTTGGGGAAAGGGTCAATCGTGTCATTTGTGGGTTCCTGAAAAAATCCTTCATGGGAATCAGCCGAACTCCCTGGCCAGAGGCTGAGGATCTGACAGAAAGAGCGGCTGCCAGGACAAAGCAAGGGACAACTATACACCAGAACACACGATTTCTGGGCATTGCAACCTCCATTGAGCTCTTCACATTCCAAATTAGGCCTGTGGCCTTGGGGAGCTATTTATGCGCCACCTCCATGGATAGCACCCAGCACCCTATAGCCAACCGTTACGTAATGAGGGAAGGGATTTTTGTGAAAGCGATAGTCGCCTTTTCTAGTATGATCTGTGGGTTGGGCTGTCAAGCTTTTTCCAGAAAAAGCAAAAACATTGTTGACAGGAGTGTCGCCTATAAAATATATTAGTAATTGTTACTGTTACCTCGTTGCAGGATCTTAGGTATTATAAGCCTTATTTGGGCCTTCTATGGAAGAATGAAAAAACTGTTGACTTTTTGGCCAGGATGAAAATAAGTTAATAGGCGATATGCCTGATCAAGACGACAGAAAGGGGGTGACGAAAGGGGGAAGCATGTCAAGTAAGATAGAGGGAAGGTCAAGGTGATCTTTAACTGACCCAACGAATGGGTCTCCGAAAGGAGGAATGAAGATGCATTTCAAAGATATAACACGCAGGAAGTTCTTTAATGATGTTGTAAAGTATTGTGGGGCCGGCGTAGCTGCTGTTGGTCTCCTGGGTTTAAAGAAGTCTGCCGAGGCTGTGGAGGATCTGGATCAACCTGCACAGACAGGTGTTTGGAAAATGAGAGATGTCCAGCTTGATCAGTACGGCGAGTTTATCGGTCACGCACCCCTCCCAAAGGGGCATTTCGACAAAGAACCCGAGGAGATGATCAACGGCGGGAAGCCGGTT
>JABXJZ010000045.1 GCA_013375335.1 Desulfobacterales bacterium | reverse complement strand
GTAACCGACCTGATCAATTGCCCGTCCTGGCCAGGGAACTCTTTGGTGCTCGTACGGCATCCCTTGGTGATATCTCCGTTCTGATTCAGGCCTTACCCAAGATACCCGTTATCCTTGTGATCTGGAAAGGAGATAAGGAATTTCCCTCGGATGGGACAATCCTCTTTGATAGCTCGATTAAGGACATACTCTCTGCCGAGGATATCTCTGAGCTTACCAGCAGGATTGTTTATCCGCTCATAGCAAAGGCCAGCTAGTGCAAGAGTATGCGAACTACCACATAAAGGACAAGGGACGATCATGAAAATCGCCATTAGCGGTAAAGGCGGAGTTGGCAAAACAACATTTGCGGCCTTCCTGATAAGATGTCTGCAGATGAAAGGGAAATCGGTCCTGGCCATTGATGCCGATCCTGACGCAAATCTTGCTCAGGCCCTTGGTGTGAAAAACCCCTCTGAAATAACGCCCATTTCCGAGATGAAATCCCTTATCGAAGAGAGGACGGAGACGAAAATCGGTACCATGGGGGGCTTCTTCAAGATGAATCCCACGGTAAATGACTTACCGGAAAAACTGTCCATCAATGTTGATGGCGTAAAGCTGATGGTTTTGGGGGGGGTAAAGGCAGCAGAAGGTGGCTGTATCTGTCCTCAAAGTGTACTCTTGAAGGTCCTTGTCACCCATTTAATCCTTGTCAGAAACGAGGTCGTGGTCTTGGATATGGAGGCCGGCCTTGAACACCTGGGCAGGGGAACAGCCCGGGCCGTTGACAAGATGATCGTAGTCGTTGAACCAGGAACCAGGAGCATTGAAACTGCTCGTCACATAAGAAGACTATCTGATGAACTGGGAATCAAAAATCTCCTCATTGTTGGGAACAAGATTAGATCAAAAAGGGATAGGGATTTCCTGCTGAGAAATATGAATGGCTTTGACTTCCTCGGTTTCTTGCCCTTTAATGAGACTATTATCGAGGCAGACCTGGATGGCAGGCCACCGTATGAGAAAGACCCCGAGGGTCTGAGGACTGTCACTCAAATGATGGAGCGATATCTTGACTGAAAACCCCCAATGGGCACTATCAAGAAGGGAGTTCAGGGCGCAAAAAAGGGTCCACAATTTCAATCCGGGCCCCGCAGCACTGCCATTGCCGGTTCTAAAGGAGATACAGGAGGAGTTTCTCGATTTCCACGGGTCAGGCATGTCAATTACTGAAATAAGCCATCGCTCAAGTCTGTTTGAGGAGACTATTGATAGTGCCATTGCGAGGACGAGGCGATTACTGGGATTAAGCGATGAGTACCATGTGCTCTTCTTCCAGGGGGGTGCAAGCCTGCAATTCTGCATGGTCCCCATGAACCTTAGCCTTCCCGGCAGACCGGTGGACTATATAAATACAGGCCTCTGGTCCACAAAGGCCATTAGAGAGGCCCGGATTCAAGGAAAAGAGGTGAGGATCATTGCCACCTCTGAGGATAAGAAGTTCTCCTATCTCCCCACTGAGTACACAGTGGACGGACAGGCATCCTATGTCCATTTTACCTCGAACAACACCATAGTGGGGACTCAGTGGCAACGATTCCCCGATGGACATGGCGTTCCGTTGATCTCAGACATGTCCTCTGATTTCATGAGCCGTCCCATTGATGTAACACCATTTGGACTGATATACGCAGGCGCCCAGAAAAACATCGGCCCGGCAGGGGTAGCCATGGTGATCATCAGGGAGGATATGCTCGAGAGGGTTCCCGATAACCTACCAACCATGCTCAGATACACGACCGCCAGCAATACTAAATCCCTTTTCAATACTCCTCCAACATTTGCCATTTACGTCATAGGCCTGGTGCTCAGGTGGTTAGAGGAAACCATAGGCGGGCTGGAAGAAATGGAGAAGATAAACAAGGAGAAGGCCTCATTGCTGTATGAGGTCATAGATAAGAGCGAGATCTATCAGGGGATAGTAGAGCACGGGAGTCGTTCCACGATGAATGTCACCTTCCGCTTGCCCAATGAAAAACTAGGACAAAGGTTTCTCGATGAGGCGATCAGAAACGGATTCCATGCCCTCAAAGGCCATCGCTCTGTGGGAGGCTGTCGGGCCTCCCTATACAATGCTGTTACATTAGATAGTGTAAGAACTCTCGTTGCATTTATGAGAGAATTCGAGGAAAAATCAATCCGAGGATGATGAGAAGAAAGAAAATAGCAGAGCTCCTGGAGTCAACTGATCTTGGATCAGAAGTCACCGTGATGGGTTGGGTAAGGACCAGGAGAGATTCAAAAGGAGGCTTCTCATTTCTCGAGATAAATGATGGCTCCACCATAAGGAATATTCAGATACTGGCTGACGACAAATTGCCTAATTACGCTACGGAGATCTTGAAACTGACAACGGGCTGCTCAGTTATTGTCAAAGGAGTCCTCGTTAAGTCACCAGGCAAGGGGCAAAAGGTTGAGGTCCAGGCCATAGATGTAAAGCCAATTGGATGGGCTGATCCGGATACCTATCCACTACAAAAAAAGGGGCACTCCCTTGAATACCTCAGGACAATAGCCCACTTGAGGCCACGGACAAATACCTTCGGGGCAGTGGCCAGGGTCAGGAATGCATTGAGCTATGCGATACACACCTTTTTTCAGGAAAGGGGCTTTATTTATCTTCATTCCCCCATCATTACAGGTAGCAACTGTGAGGGCGCTGGTGAGATGTTCAACGTAACTACCCTCGACCTCCAAGGCATCGAGGACGGTAAGGTTGATTTTGGAGAGGATTTCTTTGGTAAACCAGCCAACTTAACGGTCAGCGGTCAGTTAGAAGCAGAGGTCTATGCCCTTGCCTTGGGTGATGTCTACACCTTTGGCCCAACCTTTAGGGCAGAGGACTCAAACACCTATAGACACTTAGCGGAGTTCTGGATGGTAGAGCCTGAAATGGCATTCTGTGACCTCAAGGAAAGCATGGATCTTGCAGAGGAGTTAATTAAGAGTATCCTTGCCTATATCCTGAAGAACTGTAAGGAGGACTTAGACTTCTTTAACCGCTCTTTTGACAGAGATCTTATACAGACAATTGACCATACCACTACCAACTCCTTTGAGCGCCTTACCTACACAGAGGCAATAGAGATACTATCTGAGGTCAGGGAAGGGTTCGAATTTCCCGTAGAGTGGGGAAAAGATATCCAGTCAGAACACGAGCGGTACCTGTGCGAAGTTGTGTTTAAGAGGCCAGTAGTGGTAACTGACTATCCAAAGGAGATAAAACCCTTTTACATGAAGGTAAATGAAGATGGCAGGACAGTAAAGGCCATGGATGTCCTTCTCCCAAGGGTCGGGGAGATTATCGGAGGCAGTCAGAGGGAAGATGATTACGAAACCCTCCTCAGCCGGATAAAAGAGATGAATCTAGACCCAGCCGATTACTGGTGGTACTTGGACCTCAGAAAGTACGGTACAGTTATCCACTCTGGTTTTGGTCTTGGCTTTGAACGCCTCGTCCAGTTTGCAACCGGGCTTTCCAATATCAGGGATGCGACCCCCTTTCCCAGAGCTCCCAAAAGCCTTGACTTTTGAGTGCCGCTTACTCGTTACTGGTTTTAAACGGGAAACGAGGGACGAAAACGAGCAATGAGCAGCCAGCGACGAGAAACGAGAACCATGGACTTACCCTTTCAGCCGCCAAGGATCTACACGGTCACTGCCCTCACTGCCGAAATAAAATCTCTCCTTGAGGAGGGGTTTCATCTTGTCTGGGTAGAAGGGGAAATTTCAAACTTCGCTTCACCTTCCTCTGGGCACTATTACATGAGCCTCAAGGACGAAAATGCCCAGATAAGGGCAATTATGTTCAAGATGCAGGCCCATTATCTCAAATTCATCCCAGAAGATGGGATGAAGGTGATCGCCAGGGGCAGGATAAGTGTATATGAACCCAGGGGAGAATATCAGCTCATTCTCGATTACCTAGAGCCTCTGGGTGTGGGCGCCCTTGCTGCTGCATTTGAACAGGTTAAGAAGAAACTATCCCTGGAGGGGGTATTCGATGAGGAGAAGAAAAGACCTATCCCCTTTTTGCCGAGAAGGATTGCCGTGGTAACCTCGCCTACGGGCGCAGCAATAAGAGACTTTCTGAGGATTTCGTATCGAAGAACGCCGAACCTGGATGTCACCGTAGTCCCGGTCAGGGTCCAGGGAGATGAGGCCGCAGGGGATATCGTAGAGGCCCTTGACATAGTCAACAGGGAGTTGGATGTCGATGTCATTGTCCTCACAAGGGGTGGCGGTTCATTGGAAGACCTGTGGCCTTTTAATCAGGAGGAGGTAGCATATGCAATAAGGCGTTCACTCATTCCTGTTGTCTCCGCAGTTGGTCACGAAGTGGATCTGACAATCGCTGATCTGGCGGCGGATCTCAGGGCGCCTACGCCATCAGGTGCCGCAGAGCTGGTTGTCCGGGAGAAAGAGACCCTCGAGAGAGATCTTAGAAGCCTCTCCTCCAGGCTTGAGATAGCCCTCCATGGCATTGTGGATAGAATCCGTGATAGGGTAAAAAACCTCTCCTCTCGAATGAGGGATCCGAGGCGCGATCTTGCTGATACCTGGCTCAGGCTTGACGAGATTTACAACCGCTTAGTTAGAACCGGGGCGGCCTGCATCAGTGAGGATCTAAGGCGCCTCGAGGCGCTCAATGAAACACTCATCTTGAACAGCCCCGCTCGTGCTATAACTATGCTGTCTCAGGAGCGGGCCTTTCATAACCGCTCTCTTACTCACGCCTTCGCCCTCTACTTGGATAGGAAAAAAAGGGATATTCACTCCATGAGGGATAGGCTTGATTCGCTAAATCCACTCTCCATCTTAAAGAGAGGTTACAGTATCACCAGAAAGGTACCTGACATGAATATCATTAAGGACTCCGCACAGGTAAAGACTGGCGATGAGATCAAGACTATCCTTGCCAGGGGTACTATCGGCTCCCTGGTAAAAAAGACTGATCAGGGAGAGTAGTTTGCCCTCGATGATAAAAGGAATTGGTATACCCTTAGCAATCCTGTTTTTCTTACCCCTATCACCCGCTAATGCCTCCCCTTCCAGTGGACTCAATATTACGGTAAGGCCATCCAAAATCGGGCAAGGTGAGGTAAGCCTTTTAACCATAAGGGAAAAGAGCGAAGCTAAGCCCCAGGTAATCTGGATGGGGAAAAAAATCGCTTTGGTTAACGATAAGAAAAATGGGATTTGGTCGGGCTTTATCGGGGCAGATTTGACGACACGGCCAGGGAGGTATAAACTTGAAATCAGCCTCGGCGATACCGAAAATCACTTTTTTAGAACAGTCAGTGTAATTTCAAAAGACCATGGTATCAGGCATTTGACGCTCCCAAGGGAGATGGTTGAACTTGATCCCCCTACCCTCAAAAGGGCAAGGGATGAATCCAGAAGGGTGATGGAGATTTTTTTGAGGTCCGATGACTATCCACTCTGGGGCGGAAGGTGGATAAGGCCAGTGGCGGGCGGGCTTGTTGGCCCTTTCGGTTGCAGAAGCATCATTAACGGCATGGAAAGGAGCCCGCACTCAGGTGTTGATCTTAAGGCAGCAGAAGGTACCCCAGTGATGGCCAGCAATACGGGAACAGTAGCTCTCGTAGCAAATCACTTCTTTAGCGGTCTGAGCGTCATCCTCGATCATGGGGGTGGCATCCACAGCATGTATTTCCATCTCAGTAAGGCCTTTGTGCGGAGTGGTGAGTTGGTGGAAAAAGGGGCTGTCCTTGGGTTATCCGGCTCCACGGGGAGGGCAACCGGGCCCCATCTCCACTTCGGCATCAGGCTTAACGGGACAAGGGTGAACCCTATAGACCTCATTGAGTTAAGCAGGAGATTGGAAGGATAATGAAAGAAAAGAGATTTGAAGATGCAATGAAGGAACTGGAGGATATTGTAAAACGCCTCGAGAGCGGCGATCTCCCCCTCGAGGAATCACTTAAGATCTTCGAGGAGGGGGTAGCCCTATCACGGTATTGCTTTAATAAATTAGAAGAGGCGGAGAAAAGGGTCTCCATCCTGGTCAAAGGTGAGGGCGGGACTAAGAGAGAGCCATTTGGGACGGAAGAGACGCAAGGTGTCAAGAAGGATTGAAGATTACCTTGAGGAGAGAAAGATCCTCGTAGAGAGGGCATTGGAGAAATTCATGCCCAGACCCTCCGGTCTGGCAGGTGACGTTATCAGGGCGATGAATTACACCCTATTTGCCGGAGGAAAGAGGATCAGGCCGGTTCTATGCATGGCCGGCGCAGAGGCAGTTGGAGGGTCTGCCGACCATGTCTTGCCTGTTGCCTGCGCAATCGAACTGATTCATTCCTACTCCCTGATTCACGACGATCTCCCGGCCCTGGATGATGATGATTTCAGAAGGGGCAAACTAACAAACCATAAGGTATTTGGCGAGGCCATAGCAATCCTGGCAGGAGATGGTTTGCTAACCCTCGCATTCAACCTGATGACACGCTACGGGTTAGAGGGAAAGGTTGAGAAAAAGGCTTTACTGAGGGTGATTGACTTGATTGCCTCGGCCGCTGGCTACCAAGGTATGGTAGGTGGACAGGTGGTAGATATCAGCTCTGAAGGCAAGGACCAAGATCCTACTGTGGTGGAATATATTCATACACACAAGACTGGCGCCCTGATAGCAGCCTCGGTTACAGCAGGGGTAATTCTAGCAGGAGGTAATGAGGAGGAGGTAAAATCCATTAACACATATGGACAACAAATAGGGCTGGCCTTTCAGATTGCCGATGATATCTTAAACATAGAAGGGAACAGCAGTATGATGGGTAAGGAGATAGGGGGGGATGAGGAGAGGGGAAAGATTACCTATCCGTCCGTCTTTGGAATCACCCAGTCAAAACAGGTTCAACGTGAATCAATCGACCATGCAATAGAGGCCCTCAATAGCTTCGATGAGAGGGCGGAACCATTGAGAGATCTGGCTCGCTATATTATTAAAAGGAAGGCATAATATTGTCAAATCCGAAATTCGAATATCTAAACCCGAAACAAATTCAAATTCCAAATTTTCCAATGTTCTAAACGCATCAAGCAGGATTCGTTCACTAAATGGGCCAATGCGGGCATTAAACCATTTCGTTTTTTATTTTGAATTTTGGTCATTCGATATTGTTTCGAATTTCGTGTTTCGGCTTTAGGATTTTTTCTTCCCGCTTGTCCGGATTTGCACTTGTAACTTTGAACCTTGGCTCATTTTAGGCACTTAAAAGATGGAACAGGGCCGTAAAAAGAGCAAATCAAAACGGGGTCTCCTTAATCACATTAACAGCCCTGCTGATTTGAAGGGCCTGGAAGTAGCCGATCTAGAAATAGTTGCCAGTGAGATACGGGACCTCATCTTGGAGACAGTCTCACGCACTGGCGGGCACTTAGCCCCGAGCCTGGGGGTAGTGGAATTAGCGATCGCACTCCACTATGTCTTCCATGCCCCCAGGGATAAGATTATCTGGGATGTCGGTCACCAGGCATACGCCCACAAGATTATCACAGGCAGGAGGGACAAATTCCATACACTAAGGAAACATAAGGGGATAAGCGGATTTCCAAGGAAAGAAGAAAGTCCATACGACTCATTTAACACTGGTCATTCGGGAACCTCTATATCTGCCGGCCTGGGCATCACAACAGCCAGATCTCTCAAGGGTAACAGGAACAAGGTCATTGCAGTTATCGGCGACGGGTCCATGACCGCTGGCATGGCCTTTGAGGCGCTCAATCAGACAGGTCATACCGACAGGGATCTGATTGTCGTCCTGAACGATAATGAGATGTCAATAGCTAAGAGTGTTGGCGCCCTCTCCTCTTATGTCAGCCGGAAGATATCAGAACCCCGGTTTGTCCATCTCAAAAAGAACCTGGAGAATTTCTTCCTCTCCATCCCGGGTGTGGGAGAGAATATATTCGCCATATTAAAGAGGAGTGAGGATTCCCTGGTCGGCCTCCTTACGCCAGGCATGCTCTTCGAGGCCCTGAAATTTCGCTATATAGGCCCGATAAGGGGGCACGATCTTAATCTCCTTATCAGGACATTTAAGGATGTGGCTCAATTAAGCGGGCCGGTCCTCGTACACGTCTTGACAACCAAGGGAAAGGGTTACCCACCCGCAGAGAAAAATCCTACCTACTTTCATGGAATTGGTGCCTTTGACATAGCCACGGGAGAAGGCAACAAAAGATCAACTGGAGAGCCGCCATCGTACACGGAGGTATTTGGCCGGACCATGGTCGAACTTGGGGCCGGGGAGAAGAGACTCTTTGCCATTACTGCGGCCATGCCTGAAGGGACGGGGCTGACCGAGTTTGCCAAGGTGTATCCAGATCGCTTTATGGATGTGGGAATCGCTGAGCAGCATGCTGTAACCTTTGCCGCAGGTCTGGCCACAGAGGGCTTTAAACCGGTGGTTGCCATCTACTCCACCTTTCTCCAGCGCTCCTTTGACCAGATTATCCACGATGTGTGTCTTCCTAATCTGCCCGTCATCTTTGCCCTCGACAGGGGCGGCATAGTGGGCGAAGATGGGGCTACACACCAGGGTATCTTCGACCTATCGTACCTCAGGATCATCCCCAACATGACGGTCATGGCCCCGAGGGATGAGAATGAATTGAGACACATGCTCTTTACCGCCCTTGCCCTGCACGGCCCGGTTGCTATTCGCTATCCGAGGGGTAAGGGTGTTGGAGTCCCACTGGACAAGGATTACAAGGAGATCCCCATCGGTAAGGTGGAGGAGTTGACTGATGGAAAAGATCTCCTCATCTTGGCCATTGGCAGCAGGGTCCATCCCTCCTTCGAGGCTGCCCTTGAGCTGGAAAAGGAGGGAAAGTCAATAAAGGTCGTCAATTGCCGATTTGTAAAGCCACTAGACCAGCGTATACCTCAGATGGCCTCAGCAATTGGAAAGGTCCTGGTAGTAGAGGAGAATGCGCTCCAGGGCGGCTTTGGAAGTGCTATCATCGAGTCCGTTACCGATCGGGGATTGTCTAATGTGGAAATAAAACGCCTTGGAATTCCAGACAAATTCATAGAGCATGGCCCCCAAGACCTCTTAAGAGAACGATACAAGATCGACAGAAAGAGGATC
>JABXJZ010000270.1 GCA_013375335.1 Desulfobacterales bacterium | reverse complement strand
CGATACAGCCCGACATCGACTTCTATCCCTCTTTGCTTTGCTTCCCAAAACTCTGGACGTACCCGACCCTTTTCGTCAAGAATAGTTCTCTCCCCTCCGTGGTAGGGATGAGTAATGATGTCTCCCTGTTTCAAGTAGGGTAGAACTTCGTCAAATTCTGGAGGTGGAGGTGTAAGATGGACCATAATCGGTAGATCTACCATATCGGCCAGTTCCCGGGCCTTGCGCAAGGGCTGCAGGCTCTCTAAACCAGTGTAAGCTCTCACTTTTATGCCAATAACGATGTCCCGGTTTTTTTCAATCACTTCCAAGGCTGATGGGGTATGCAAGAGGCGTTCGTCATCGTTCTCGTAGAAGTGTAAACCTTGGATGCCGTCAGTTCCCTGTCCGATTGCGGAAACATTCAAGAAAGCGAAAATAGTGCATTTCGATGGTTTAATGACATACTCGCGAAATGCTAGAAAATTCAAAGCCCCACTGCTTCCACCGTCGACAAAGGTCGTTGTGCCCGATCTGGGAGATAATTCATCGGTATCGATACTGAGTAGATACCCTTTATCCTAAGCATGTATGCTATGAGAAGGTAGCGGATAAAGACCAGACTGTGATGGGCGAGGATGCCATCAAAGTCTTGATTTTGCTCTTTGCCAAAGTAAAGAAGGTGTTTATGGTAAGGCTACGGTTTAGGAATGAGGGCATCGCTCGAGTAACGGGCCTGAGTGCCCGCCACATGTTTGACTATAAAAGGGAGTTGAGCGATAGGGCAATAAGGCGTTTTATCAGACGGGTAGGGGCAGATAATATCGATAACCTCATAAGGCTGAGAAAGGCAGATGACCTGGCTCAGGGTGGGGAAGATCGGTCAATGGTCATGATATAATGAATATAGTAGGCTTGCAAGGCGGCCCCAAGGTCAGTAAAATCCTCGAGGAGCATGTGCGCTGAGAGACTGGGATTCTTAGACCTCGTGTAACCTCTGTGATCAGGGAAGTAGCGAAGGTCTATAAGGTTTTTGAGGAGAGTCTTTTTCGTGGACACCTTTATCTTATTTCGCCAACGCCGCATCAAACGCCTTGATCACTTCTCTACCACTTTCTCCAACCATCTTGATGTATATATCCCTTAAAGGTCTCAGCTTTTCTTTGAACGCGTGAACACTTTCCGGGGTCAATTCGATGATAGTTGTTCCGGGGTCCTTCTTGATTCTTTCATACCACTCGTGATCGATCTTTTTATCGGACTCAATGGCTACCGGTACCGTGGCCTTTGCTGCCTTGGTTATAATGCCCTGAATATCGGCACGCAACCCCTCAAACCATTTCTTGTTGACTATCATGGTGGAAATAAAGGCGGCATGGTTGCTCAGGATGATGTATTTTTGAACCTCATAGAATTTCATTTCCCCAATGGACCAGAAGGGATTCTCCTCCCCCTCTGCAGTTCCCAATTGCAGGGCGGTATAGAGTTCATGGTAGTTGATGGACACCGGCGAGGCCCCTAACAGTTTGTAGCTTTCCATTATAATCGGTGCTGCCATGGTCCGCCATTTCAGCCCCTTGAAATCATCCGGCCTCCTGATCGGCTTGTTGGAAGTAAACTGCTTAAATGACAGGGGGTAAATCACCAGACCCTTTAGATCCACCTTTTCCATATAGGACATCAGTTTTTGGCCTGCAGGACCATTTAAAACTTCAGCCGCTTTATCGATGTCTTGGGGCAGTAGAAAGGGTATTTCCAGGGCTTGTATTTCTGGAAATATGCCGCCGATGTGGGCGCCGGGCAGTATGGCAACCTGAATAGCCCCCGTCTGGGTCATTTGCCCTTGGTCCGGTCCTGGCCCCAACTCAGAGGAGGGGTGGATAAACACCTCGATCTCGCCCTTGGACTCTTCTTCCACAATCTCCTTAAATTTAAGGGCCGCTTCATGGGTAGAAGAATGAATCGGTTCCACATGGCCGAAGGTTATCTTGTATTTGGCCTTGGCATGTGCCAGGCCTGCATCACTTACCATCGAAAAACCAAGCATTAGAATTAGTACCAATATGATTCTTATAGAAGTCTTCATGGCTTGTTCTTCCCCTAATAAGTAGGAATTAACGATTCTACCGGTTCCATCCAAACTCCAATAAGCGCAAACACCTCCTTTCTGCTGATCGATTCTCTTTCTCAAGTGCCCAGGCCTGAGACCCCTCATGTCCCTCTTTAACATGGTAGCTTTTTCTACACAAGGTAACTCTCCATCGATACCATGACCTATTTTAGAAAAGGGCTGAATCTTCAACCTCTTAATGATCCAGACCCAGCAAAATGCGCGGCATCACCAGGGACAGATCCGGAAACAGCGTCAACATTAAGAGCACAATGAGGCCTGCAATGATAAACGGTGGTACGCCCTTTACCACTTTCTCATAGGGTAGCCTGAAAATGGCGCATGCCGTAAATATGTCAACCCCAAATGGCGGCGTTGCCGACCCGATGGCTGCATTGAGCGTAATCAGGACTCCCAGATGAATCGGATCGATTCCATATGCCTTGGAAATCGGAAGAAACAACGGGGTGAGAACTATCATCGCCGATATCGGGTTAAAAAACATCAATGCGATGAAAAATGTAATATTGACAATAAGCAGGAAAAGAAGGGGAGAAGGCGCCAGCTGCATAATGAACTGGCCAACTGCGTGCGGAACCCTGGCCACCGTTAATAACCATACAAATGCCTCGGCGCCTGCAACCAGGATGAATACCAGCGCGGTGGTGGTGCCCGACTGCAGCGCTATCTGATATATCTGATTTAAACGAATGCTCCGGTAGACGAAGACCTCGATGATAAGGCTGTATGAAACTGCGACCCCCGCAGCCTCAGTTGGGGTAAAC
>JABXJZ010000269.1 GCA_013375335.1 Desulfobacterales bacterium | reverse complement strand
ACTTCCAGACTTGGGCCTTAAGCAGCTGGAAGCGATCAAGCCCCAGCAGTGAGCGCACGTGATGCAGGAATTGAAATCGTTCAGTGGCGAGAGCCCTGTGGGTGTCCTGCAATTTCTTAAACCGCTCCATAGAGGCTGCGGGATCAAAGGTGGTGCTGTCAAGAAGCTGCTCGAGTTCAAGCCGCTCCCTGTCCACCTGGCTGCGAAGATCGATCATCCGGTGCCGGTGCTCCAGATACATGGTATCTAGTTTCTGCCTTTCCTCCTCGGTCAGGGAGAGTCTTTCCGCTACCTGAGGCACTTTCCACCATTTCCCGGGGGGCATTCCCTCTTCCCTTCGAGGGCCGGGATCTCTTGCCATGCTGATACCGGATAAGGCAAACACAAAGACCAGGGCAAGTAACACTACTTTTTTCACAGTAACCTCCTTCTTCTTGGGTGATTAAATGAGAAGATCTCTATACAGAGTTACCCTGTTCCCCTAGGGGAACGAGAAATTCCAAAAATCTATCGTCGAAATAGCCGTAGGGGGCATCGGCAATATCAAGGTAGTATTCGGGCAAGGCGGAGTCCTCCAATATGTCACCTATCAGGCTCAGATCCGCTTTCACCTCAGTTGAAAATGGGGGCCTCGTCTGTCTTGATGGATCAGTGAAAAAACTCAGGCTCCACAGGCAGGCAATTAGCAGAACCACGGCAAATCCGGCTGCAAATACCGGCAACCGGAGGCGAAAACGGTGGGGTCTCCGCAGAGGCAGTACTGGCCTTTTTTGCGGCAAGGGAGTAAACTCCTTTGCCATCTGTCCCAGACGCTCAAGATCACCTATAAGAACCGTTCTCTCTTCTCGACACAACGGGCAGGCTGTGAGGTGGTTTTTTGCCTCTTCCCTCAGCTCATCTCCATCCACTATGGATAAGAGAATCCAGTCTTCGCTCAGATGTATGTCCTTATCTTTCATGGTAAACTTCCTTTCAGGAGTGTCCGGAACCCGGAGGCCTTTTTGAACTTCTTCAAAGCCCTGTATAGATGTGTTTTGACGGTGCTCTCACTATTTCTCAAGGTCTCGGCAATTTGCTTGAGTTGCAACTGATCAACATAACGCAGGGTAAAGACCTCCCGCTCTTTTCGGGACATTGTTCGGGTCAGGTGATGGAATTGATACCAGAATTCCTTCGCAATGACACTGTCCAAGGGGCTGTGGGGGTTGCCTGATGGTTCGATATCCTCAATTGTTGTTCGTGCTCTCAAGAGCGACTGCAGTCTCTTTTTTCGATGAAAATCCCTCACCCGGTTCAAGGCGATACGATAGAGCCATGGTTTAAAGCTGGCCGGGTCTCTTAACCGGTTAAGGCTGGCTGACATCTCTACAAATATTTCCTGGGTCAGATCCTCTGCATCCATCCGGGAACCGGTTCGGTAATATACCACGCGGAAAATCTCTTCGTAAAAGAGCGCTGCCAGTTCTTCCAGGCTCTTTCTCTCACCGGATCTGGCACTTTCAACCAGATTGGAGAGGGTATGAATCTGCTCAGCTACCAACCCCTGATCTCCATCTCCCCCCTGCACCTGAAATGCCGCCACCTCAAGAGTTCTTGCCTCATTCCATCCTTGTATAATCCCTATCCTTTATGACGAAAATCCAAGTGATTTTGTCTACAGAAAAAGACCCAGATCTTAGGAACTTGAAATGGCAGGGCAATGAAACCTACGGGTGTCGACAGATTGGTACTCTCGCTCTTGTGGGGCCTCCACTTGAGCTTCTCCCTTTACATGAAGACGACAGGTTCCCCCTGTGCTCATCCTGGCGTCTTGAAAGCCACCAGTTTTGACGCCATTCAATTCATTTCGACGCCTCATCAGTGGTTCGCTTGCGCTCGTCTCCCTGATCCTCACCTGCCACGATCCTGTGCCGTGACTTCTCCTAAACGCTCACCGCCCTGGCTCTTTACCAGAGCAGCTTTGGGTGGTTTGAAGCCTGCTCCTGCACGCCGGCTTCGAGGAGCCTTCCCTCATCTTCTGCGTAGCCTCGTAGCACACCTTCAAGATGAACCGGATACCCTGAACTTTATCATCATTATTGCAGGGTTGAATCGCTAATCAATAAAGAGCGAGGCTCATAGTGTAGCAGTGAGTCTCTTGGGCTTCATTTCCCCCAAAAATAGAGTGACCGAGCAGTTACTAGTGGCTAGGGACCAGTAGGCTCTGGCCAGGATAGATGAGTTGGTCTGAGGTCATATTGTTGAGGCGACAGAGCTCGCCGACTGAGGTGCCATATTGTCGGGCGATCCGGTAGAGGGTATCCCCGGGGCGGACCTCGTGGTAGCGGCCTTTGGCCCGAGGAAATGGTCTCCTCTTGATAGTTGGTGGGGGCCCGGTCTCCGCGGGGAGCGAGGCCATTCTATTTTGCAACCCTTCGACCTTTCGGCTCAGTCTATCAACTCGTACAGTCAGGGACGTTCTAGATTGTTCCGCCTCTGCCATGGATTGCTGGAGCTGTTTTTCCTGCTGCTCGAGAAAGACGACCAACTCCTCCATTCCCTCAAGGCGTGCTATTCTCCGCTCAAGCTGGTTCAGCCTGAGTTGGATAGAGGGCACATCCTCTGAGGACAGCTCATCGCCCCCTCTTGAAAAGAGCGCGATAAGGATGATCAAAAGCAGGATGCCTGCACCAGCAATCAGGGTCTTCCTGTGCGCTTTGAAAGCGAGGGATGCCGCGCGCCGTCGAATAGCCCCCTCCTTCCGGCTGTAACCTACGTCATCAGCAACTTTTTCCCGGAACTCCTTCATTTCATTGTCTGGGTTCTCGTTCATCTGTTTCTCCTTTCAGCGGGCTGATCGTCAAGAACTTAAGGGGTTGCCCTGTTAAAGCTAACTATATTTTCTGTA
>JABXJZ010000268.1 GCA_013375335.1 Desulfobacterales bacterium | reverse complement strand
TCCAGATGCAGGGGAAGGAAAGGACGTGAAGGTCTATGACGATGCAGTGCCACCTGTGACGAAAGAGGAGATGATCTGGATTGGCGAGGAGATGATAACGCAGGTGAAGGAGTACAACCCCGATGTTTTAGTCAGTGCCGGGGTGAGCAAGAGTGTGAGCAAAGACCAGTTTGCCAACTCCGCTGGCATAGAGCTTGCCACTGAGGAGACAGGCTTCTTCGTCTGGGTTCATGGTCAGTGGGTAAGGGGGACTGACATCCTGTTGGCTGGACATGATTTCGGATGGAAAAGACGGCAGATTGACCATGTGGGGATTGCCGGGAAGGCCATTGAACTGTTCAAGATGGCAGAGCACATCGCCTCCCTCAGATCAGGTGATATGCCGGTTATCTTCACACCTGAGGGGGTGAATGTGCTGCTTTTGGCCCTGAGGTTGGGATTGAATGGAAAGAACGTATTCTTAGGCTCATCGCCGCTTGCAGGCAAATTGGGAGAGAGGATCTTTGACGAGCGGTTTTCTCTCAGCGATAATCCGCTGCTTGATTACGGAGGCGGAAGCAGCAAGTACGATGGCGAGGGGGTGCCTCATCAGGTCACTCCACTGATTGAAGGTGGCGTGGTAAAGAACTTCCTCTATGACCTCGACACAGCGGGCAGGGCAGGCACCACAACTACTGGTAATGGTGTAGGCTGTAATCCTACGAATCTCGTCATCAAAGAGGCCGACAGGCCTTACGAGGAGATGGTGAAAGATACCAGGGAAGGCCTGCTTGTTCACAGTGTGTTGGGCCTGGGTCAAGGCAACCCCATCAGCGGGGAGTTCTCTGTGAATGTCCAGTTGGGCTACAAGATAGAGAACGGCGAGATTGTGGGGCGGGTAAAGGATGTTATGCTCGCAGGAAACACCTACGACGCCCTGAAGACCATTGCCGCTGTGGGAGCTAAAGCCGAGTGGGTTGGAGGCTCGCTCTTAACTCCGCCGATAGGGATTGCCAAGCTGAGCGTCGTAGCGAAGTAGGGTATGGGTGAATAGGGTTAGAGACTAGATTGGATAGTGTAGGTGATTCCCATAGACAGCACATACATCATCCTAAGCGTGGGGGTGGGCAGTGCAACATGTGGGATCATAGTGGTGCTCATCTGGTGCCTCAATGCCTATCTCAAGAAACGGATTTTGTCTGACCAGGGAGCTCACACACCAGTAAAGTCCCACGAAGCGGTCCAGGAGGAGAGGCGACAGCACCCGGGGGTCGATTTCACGCTGCCCGTCAGGGTGGAGACCCCTAACGGGACCATAGAGGCCGAGATGAAGAATATCGGCCTCGGCGGTGCGTTTGTCTGCTGTCAGAAGGTCCTGCCTCTGGGGGAGACCTTTGTTCTGACCATTGAACCTCCCGATCATAAGCGCCTGACGCTCAATGCGGAGGTGGTGTGGTCCAACATCAATGTCCCTGACGAGAAGATCGTAAACCGGGGGATGGGGATTCGGTTTATCCAGATTAGGAAGGATGACCGTGAGTCCCTCAACCAGCTGGTATCAGCCCATCTGGAGAAGGAGAGGGTATAGGAGAGAGTACCTCTCACGGGTGGTTAAGTGCCTCCATGGTGTCCCGGAGAAAAATGATCGAAGCCCCGTACTTCAACCTCCTCCACTGACCCATCATCATTAACCATCCTGATACCTCTCCCCTCTCCTATTTCACCTATCAGGTAGAGGGGGGATCCTATATCGTCCTTGGATAGGCGCTCCAGATCCTGAGCCTTCGCTTCAGGTACTGTGAGCAATAGGAGGTAGTCCTCTCCACCTGAAAGGGCCAGATCGAGTGGATTGAAATTGGCCATAGAGGCAAGGGCCTTGAGCTCGAAGGAGAGGGGGATCTTGCTCCTAAAGAGCGATGCCCCGACGCCACTTTCCTTGCAGATATGCCGCAGATCTGAGAGAAGCCCATCACTGACATCGATCATGGCACTGGCAAGTCGCATGGTTGCTATAGCCCTTCCAGTCTCAACTAGAGGCCTTGGCTCATTGTGGGTCCTGACGAAGTAGCTCCCAGTGGAGTCTGGAGGTGATATCTCCTTTTTTAAAATCTTGAGTCCGGCGGATGAGTCACCAAGGGTTCCGGTGATATAGATCCTATTTCCTGGCCTGGCACCGGACCTATAGACGACCTCACCTTCCTTCACATCACCAATGAGTGAGACATTGATAACCAATGCATCAGGCGAGGCAACTGTATCGCCTCCGACTATATTAACGCCGTAATGGTCACAGATGGCCTTCATGCCCCGGTATACGTCCTGAACTAACTCGACATCCGTTTCAACGGGAACGGCCAGGGAGATGAGAGCAAAGAGTGGCCTGCCGCCCATGGCAGCGATGTCGCTTAGATTGACGGCTACTGCCTTCCAGCCCAATTGATAAGGGGTAATGGTATCCCTTAAGAAATGGATATCCTCAACCAGCATGTCAGTGGTGAATAGTAAAAGCCGCCCGGAATAGGGGCCAAACACAGCGCAGTCGTCACCAATACCCTTCACAACCTCCTTCAAGGAAGCGATACAGTCCTTTTTGATGGATTCTATAAAACCGAATTCCCCAATCTCACGAAATTTCAAGGCCCTACTTCCTTCCTGTCCAGTGTTGGTCCGTCCTCCGAATATACTATATGTTCCTTTTGCAAGACAAAACATATTTTGAAAGTATCAGTCTACAGGTGTATGGTACGTGAGGGCTACGTCGTAATAAAACCTGACCCGGAGTTTCCGGAGTTTTATAGGGTGTATTTCCATAACCTGTTCATTATATGGCAAATTCTATTTTTCATTAGCGAAAACCCTTGTCCTTTCGCTTCCGTGCTTTCGAGGTGACCCTTTCGGGGCTCGCAGGCGGGGAATACTTA
>JABXJZ010000004.1 GCA_013375335.1 Desulfobacterales bacterium | reverse complement strand
AAGTCCAGAACCGCCATAAGGCGTGAGGCAGATATCTCACCCGGGTCCATGACTGACCCACCCGGTTTGGGGGAACCATCAACCATTAACTTTTTGATTACCCTAAGTCCGCTCTAGTGACTCGCTAAAAGGAAGTGGGAAGAAATAGAGAGCAGGTAATCAGTAGGGCTTTTCAGAAGGCCTTCAATGGACATCACGACTGTGTCCCGAGGAGGCCTTTTTTGCGTTGTTAACCTTTGACATAGACTATATGTTTACTATTTACGAATATAATCAATAACTTGCCTCGGGATTCTATGGGATGATGGGTAATTGTGCCATGGCCCATTTGGGTAGGGATACCGATCGCATTTGAAGTTCTTGGGTGCAAAGGGGTTCCCAATGAATGTCTTCATGGTATATGTCCGAGACGAAAATTTCTATCATTTACTTCCGGATGAATTGTATGGATCAAGATCAGGAAAAGAACGCGTCAAGGTGATTGCGTTTCCTCCTCTCGGGATCCAAACTCTCGCGCCGGCAGTACGTCAACATGGACACCACGTACGGATGTTTGACACGTGTCACCCGCGCATGAAAGCAGAACACATTGCTCAGGCAGTCAAAGAGGAACGACCTGATGTGATCGCCCTTTCATTTCTATCGACAACAACCTATCCTACGCTGAAGAAAATCGCCCAGCAGCTCAAGTCGGCATCGCCTGACACGCCGATCATCATCGGTGGCGTATTTGCCTCCATGAACGCAGCTCACATCCTGAGAGACTGTACCTACGTGGACTTCGTGGGGGTGGGAGAGGGCGAGGAGCTTCTGCCGGATTATCTAAACAGCCTGAATGATCCCGGCTCAGTCGCAGGTCTCGTTTGGCGCAACGGTGAGGAAATCGTTCAAAACGAACCGCGCCCCATCATCAGGAACCTGGATAAATATCCATACCCTGACCGGACCAGTCTTCCAATCGACTACATTGAATCCCTGCCGCTTGACGTCCCTGCAGTTCTCTCGCTTGATAAATACTGTACGATGCAGACCTCGAGAGGGTGCCCCTTTAGCTGCATCTACTGCGAAATCCCTTTCCTGTCCAAAGGCATATGGCGCTGCCGCTCGCCTGAGCACGTACTGGGAGAAATGCAGCAGCTCAATGATATGGGCTACTGCACGATTTATCTTACCGATGATCATTTTTTGCTCAAGCGCAAGCGTATCAACGCAATCTGCAGTGGAATCATCGAGCGCAAGCTCAAGTTTCACTGGGGGTGCGAGGGTCGGGTGGATTCGGCCGCAGTCGATCGACTGCCACTCATGAAAAAGGCAAACTGCAGCTTCCTAGCATTCGGTGTCGAGGCCGGCACACAAAAAGTCCTTAACCGGCTTAAAAAGAGTCAGACCCTGGCGCAAATTGAATACGCGGTCAGTGAATCCAAGCGGCATGGGATTGATAGGGTACACGGTTTTTTCCTGATCGGTTCGCCCGGCGAGACCGAGGAGGACATCTTGGAGAGCTTCCGATTTGCTGCACGCCTGAAGCTGGACACCTTCGGCTTCAATCGCCTCTGCGCCTACAGAGGCACCCCTTTATGGCGGGAGTATGTTGACCGCGGAATCATTGACGACGAGCGTGACTGGCACAAATGGTTCAAGTGCTCCGACATCGACCCCACCGTGTTACCTAGTGAGGTGGTAAACCGCGCGCGGATGAAAGGTTACGCTCTGTTATTCGCCCGTCGGATCTTCGGACGTCCGGTCCAGTCATACAGGCTCGTACGCACTCTTGGTCGATATATGAAGACGTCCGATATAGTTAAGCTGCTCAGCAGTCCCTTCCGTCGGAGAACACTGACGCATAAACCCGATCTCCCGGCCAAGATGATCGAGTTGGGCCTTCAGGAACCCGTTAGGCAGGGCGTCCTCGAACAATGATTCGGAGGTCCATCACATCAGACATGCCTCTCAGGGTGGCCTGGGGCCAATTGATACTGAGTCTATCGAGATTGTAGGCGAAAAGCCCCAAGAGGTTCCATTCAAGCTCCCGATGAGGGCTAAACGCCTTACGTTTCTGAGCAGGTTAATAAACTGGGGGTTCTTCGGGGCGATTAGCCGGAGCAAATTGGTGCTTGATAAGAAGCTCTGCAAAAAATGCAAGACCTGCGTAGAGGGATGCCCGACAAAGGCGATGCAAATGGATGAGTTCCCGGGAATCAACGAGGAGAGATGCATAAGATGTTTATGCTGTCAAGAACTTTGCCCCGAGTCCGCCTGGAAGACTCGAGGCCTCAGGGGCCGATTCCAGGGAAGCCGTACCTAAGTTCTCCGTAGAAAGCCTGCATGATCGAATGTCAACCGTTGCAATGACGAATACAAGATGGACTCACCAGTCCAGGCGAAATGTCAATTATAATAGATTTGCATCGGAATTAGTTGACTTGACCCTAGGATGGAAACCATCGAATACAGTTAGAAGAAACAGTCGCTCTGCCGGAGCACCGGCAAAACACTGAGACAGATGGATCTCGGGCCAATCATTGAAGAGAGCAACACATAAGCAAGTACAACTACAGCATCCGATTTATTCATATACTCGTCCTAGATGGAGGGAATGAGGCTAAGACCTCAGAATATAGGGCTTTTTTGTTCACAAAATAGGGCCAACGTCCAGTTGTTATCACGAATTGGCATGTCTTAATATGATAATGGATAATAGTCTTCTCTTCTAACCTTTACCTTACTTAGATGTCGCTTTGCTGAGAAATTTCCTCAGAATTCCTTGGCTTTGCTTCCTCTGTCGGGAGACTTACCCTCCACAAGGCTCACCTCTTCTCCCACAACAAATAGATTCATGGAGAGCATATTCAAGACCCGGAAAAACAGCCATCAGTAACTAGGGTATGGCAGTAGGGATTGAACCCCAAAAGTCAGGGCTTACTGCAAGGGTTTTTTTGGACACCGAGATGTAAGCCCAAGCTCGATGACCGGCTTTTTAGGGTAAGGGAGGGGACGGGGCGTTGAAGACTGTACTACATATAGAAAGAAGAAGTAGAGAAGTACAATATTTTGTGCTTTTAGGCTTGACAATCCTACCTTTAGCATGTACTTTGAGGTGCAAAGTCAGAACGTCAACCTTGGAGCCTTTTGTACAGCTCACCGGGATCTAATAGAAGATCATAACGGTCTACTGTTGAGAAAATAACAGGGTTGTAGGATTTGAGCTCGGGTAACTTTCGAATTTTGGTTTTAGAGGGGTTGTTGTAGCGCGTGTACGCAGAGTTCTACAACCTAAAAGAAACACCCTTTGACCTGACTCCATCACTGCGGTTTCTGTACCTGGGCAAGAGCCACAAGGAGGCCCTTGACCTTTTAACTTACGGGGTTAGGGAGAGGAGAGGGTTTGTCCTTTTGACAGGAGATGTCGGAACCGGCAAAACCACAATGGTTCGAGCGCTCCTCTACAACCTTCATAGCAGTGTCAAGTATGTCTATCTTGCTAATCCCCTTTTATCACCAACGGAATTTAGGGATTGTCTGGCCTTTTCAGCTTTTAAGAAAAGGGTTCATTTCAAATCAAAGGCGGACTTTCTTTTTGTGTTTGAAGAGTTCTTAAGGCAATGCCTGAGCCATCAGAAACATTTCATCCTGATCATCGATGAGGCACACCAGCTTTCTTTCGAGTTGCTGGAGGAGATCAGGCTTCTCTCCAACATGGAGTATGCTGACGAAAAACTGATCAATATCTTTCTGGTTGGCCAGCCTGAGCTCAATAGGAAATTGAGCGAGCGGAGGTGTTGGGCCCTTCTCCAGCGTATCAGCAATCGTTATCACATCCCCCCACTGGAGTTCAAAGGTACCAGAGACTATATAGCCACCCGGCTGAAAATAGCCGGAGCAGAAAACGGAGATGACATTTTTTCTGAAACGGCTATCAAGGCGATCCATCATTATTCAAGGGGATATCCAAGGATAATTAACATTCTGGCAAATAACTCCATGCTTGTTGGCTTTTCAAGACAGAAAAGGAGAATCACCGCTCCCGTGGTCGAGCAATGCTATGAGAATACGAACTTGAACAATTCTTTTTCAAGGACCAGCTACAAAATACCGGAACTATACGAGACTGAAAAGGTGGAGCAAGCTCACGCTGGTCGTTTTCGGAAGTGGGGTGCGGCCTTGCTTGTCATGGTGGTTATCCTAGCTTTAGGCGTGAGCCAAAAGGGGCGAGATATTTTATGGCACCTATCTGGGTTCAGCCCGGGTCATCAGGTTCCTCTTAATAAAGCCACAGAAGCGCAGCTACTGGAGGAAAAAAGTGATTCAGTCAGCACCTATGAAATGAAAAAGTACGTTTCTTCTGGTGGTCAAACAAACGAAAGAGAAGTCGAGACTATTGATATCATGCAACCAGAGGAACCGAAGGAGCGGGAAAGTGTTCTCCAAGATGAAGATAACCAATCGGCTAAGGTCCTCATCGTAGAGGAAGCTCATATCTGTCGGAATTTAGTTGATCGGGGCCCTGTAGGTGTTGGAAATACCTTCGAGGCATCGGTGGGCAAGCTCTACTGCTTTACAAAGACTATGAGCGCCTATAACCCTACTGAAATCACCCATGTTTGGTACTTCGGCGACACCAAGAGAGCGAGGGTAAATCTGCCGGTGAAATCCTTCAGTTGGCGCACCTATAGCTCGAAAATTATCCACGCCCACGAGATTGGAGACTGGCATGTGGATGTGCTCAGCCGGAACAATGAAGTATTGCGGACCCTGCAATTCAAGATCACCCCGTAAAAAAGAGAAGGTTTCCCTAGCAGCTTTCCGTTTGCCTTTCTGGTATGCAGCTTTTTTGAGGCCTAAGATACAAGAGGCTCCAAGAAACTATGAAGAATCCTTGGAGATGCGGTCTCGGACTCAGGATGGCTTTGTTACGGGAGCCAATATCTGGAGTTCAGTCAAAGGGAACAGTGTGCATATGCGGCAGGCATAATAAGGGGGCTAGAAGACAATCCGGCTCGCCGGCATGAATCATTACACACAATCGTATATTCAACTTTGTGGCGAGCTTTTCATAAACCCTGATCGAAGGGGGATACCGCTGTTTTTTTCTCAACCCGTATTCAACCTAATCTTGGTTCTCGCCGCCTGGCAATTTTCAACGGGGATAGCGAAAAAGGTTAGAGAAGATGTGAAGGCTTCCTCGGGTATTTTTTTGCCAAAGATGACTGGCCGAGGATAATGGCTTCTTTAGCCCCCTTAACAGGACGTCAAGCAACCGGGTCGTTGAGTCTTGGCTGCTGAAGCCTTTTCCTGCTTGACACACCAGCCCTGCTTCCCTATACTCCCCTGACCAAAAAGCCAACCCCTGTAGTAGCCTTGGTGGATCCATACAGGGCTGGTACCTATTTTGCAAGAGGCTGCTAGTAATCTTCGAAGTTGCAGAAGGAAAAGAGGAAGGAAAGATGAGAAGGGCAAAATTGGGGCTGGTGATCCTGGGTTTCCTGGCTTTGGCCGCAACCAATGCCCAGGGGAGGATCAAGCTGGTGGCGCTTCCTGAGCGTGATGTAACCATTATTCGCCTTGACAATCCGCATGTCTGCCTTGTCGAAGAGGAGAGGGTCTTGACCCTCCAGAAAGGGGTCAACAAGGTGGACTTCTCATGGAAGGGGGTCCGGATAGACCCCGATTCAATCCGCCTGAGGGTCCTCTCTCACCCTGAGGCGGTCCAGCTTCTCAGCCTCAGCTTTCCTCCCGATGAGGCGGCCCTTGTCTGGAAGATCGCAAGCCCCGAGGGATGGGAGGAACGGGTGAGGATCAGCTATCTCCTTTCAGGCATTGACAGGCTGGTTGAATACCGGGCCCGAACCGAGAAGGATGAGAAGAATCTGGTCCTGAATGCCTATATGGTCTTACGGAACTTCTCAGGCGAGGACTTCGAGAGGGCAAAGGTTTTCCTGGACTCAGGAGGTGCCTTCGAGAAGAGGATTCAGAACGGGGAGACCAAGAGGATGCTCTTTTTTACTGCCAGACCGATCCCTATCACCAAGACCTATACATGGGATGCCGCGGTAAAGCCGCATGACCCGGATAAGGCCCCTGAGACGGTGGGTATCCCCGTTCACTATATTGTTGAGAACAAGGTGAGCCATGGCCTCGGGGAGTCCGCCCTGTGGGCAGGGAAGGCCCGAATCTTTCAGGATGACGGGCAAGGGACCAGCGTATTTATCGGGGAGGATCAAGCGACTTTTACCCCTGTGGGAGATCGTATGGAGCTTTACATCGGGGACACCAGAGAGATCAAGGTCACCCAGAGGAAGATGTTCGAAAAGAAGATCAATGTCCGGAGGAACAACAGCAATGCCATCGTCCTTTATGACACGGATGAGCTCTTCACTGTAAAGGTAGAGAATTTCAAGAAGGAGCCCATTGTCCTCACCCTCATAGAACACATCTCTGGTCAGTGGGACGGGGAGGAGAGCAACTTCAAATACGAAAAGGAGACAGCGAACCGGATCAAGTTCCTTGTACCCGTTCCGGCCAATGGAAGTGAGATGCTGTCCTTCCATTACCACAGGAGGAATTGTCGATGATAGCCCGCAAAAGCTTTCGGCAGATAAGGCCGCTCGCCTTGATCCTCCTCATAGTCCTGGGCCTCCCTATGGCCTTTCCCCAATCGACCGTAGAGGCCAAGGTGGATCTGGTGACGCTCCCTGAAAGGGATCGAGTCCAGATGACTATCTACAACACTGCGGATCTAACCCTTATTAGAGAGGTAAGGCGTCTCACCCTCCGTCATGGTGGGAACAGGCTCCAGTTCGGTTGGGCCAATACCCTGATCGATCCTACCTCGGTGAGCCTGAAGGCGCTTAAGAACCCTGACAAGGTGGTCCTTCTCGATGTGAGCTTCCCGCCCAGGACAAGAGGCCTGGCGGAGTGGAATATCGACTCTGAGATTGCGGGGGAGGAGCCTGTTGAGATCACCTTCTTCACTTCCGGTATCTCCTGGAATGCCTTCTATCTGGCCACCCTCACTCCAGATGAAGGGGCTATGGATCTGGAGGGCTATGTCCGGGTCACGAACCGCAGCGGCGAGGACTATGCCAATGCCCAGACAAGGTTGCTGGTGGGGAAAATTAACCTCATTGACCGCATTATCGATCTGGCCAGAAGGGAGTTCCCCTATGGCCGTCCTGCCGAAATAGCAGTTGCGCCAGCTGCTCCCCCAGAGGCAAAGGTTATGCTCGAAGAGGCAGAGCGTGTTATGAGGAAGGTTGCCAAGGAGGTCGAGAAAAAGCCAAAGGAGATTATCAAGGAGGCCCTTTCCGAGTACTTCCTCTATACGATTGAGGGGACGGAGACAATCCCCAATGGGTGGGGAAAACGGCTCCCCTCCTTCAAACAGCCCGGGATACCCGTCGTCAGCCTGTACAAGTACGATGAGGAAAGGTGGGGAGATCGGGTACTGAGGTTTCTTCAATTCAAGAACGATAAGGACCACAAGATGGGAAGGGAGCCGCTGCCAGGAGGGCTGGTTAAGGTCTTCCGCAGGATTGATGAGGAAGCCCACCTCTCATATGAAGGGGCAGACACCACCCGCTACATCCCCATTGGTGAGAAGGTTGAGCTGAACCTCGGTGCGGCGAGGGATGTCCGGGTCCGGGCGGTGCTGATCGAATTTCGTACAGACCATTTCATGTTCAACAACCGCGGCGACGTGTCGGGATGGGACGAGTATAGGACGTTTCGCGTGGGGGTCAGTAACTTCCGATCCGTCCCTATCAAGGTGGAGGTATGGCGCCACTTTGATACAGTCCACTGGGATTTGACTAACTACGGAGACTATGGCGTTTACGAGAAAGTTGACCTCAAGACTGCGAAGTACAGCCTTGAGCTTCCGCCAAACACCAAAAAGGTGTTTACCTACGGGCTGACCACGCGTCACGGTCGTCGGGCCGAGTAGCACCTTCTCTCCTTTGTCTCCTTTGCCTTCATGTGGAGAGGATCAATTAATACTTAAGCGAATGGTCCTCTGAATTGCGGAGAATTTCATGCTCTTAAAACTCTTCCTTGCCTTCACCCTTGTCCCGTTTGTGGAGATTTACATACTCATAAAGATAGGGTCTTATATCGGGGCATTTAACACGGTAGTGGTTATTATCCTGACTGGGCTTCTTGGGGCTCTCCTTGCAAGGTATCAAGGTCTGCAAACCGTACTGAGGGTAAGGGAGAGTTTGCAGAGAGGAGAGATACCCGGCAGTGAGATGCTTGATGCCCTTTTGATCTTGCTCGCTGGCATAGTGCTTCTCACTCCCGGATTTCTAACCGATGCAGCCGGAATCATGCTCCTGGTCCCCAGGACCAGGTCTCTATGCAAGCAGTGGATCAGGAGAAAATTCACCCAGTGGATTAACCAAGGGAGGGCTAATATCTCCTTTTATCATTGAGGGGCCTGATCCCGAGACTCACTAGCGTGACCTCTTCGAGGCCTTCAGCGGGTTTACTCTGTTGTTTCCCGTTGTATTGCTGGTCTTAATGTGGGTTGCCATATTGCAGACCCCGTGTTTCCATTTGGCGGCAGGCTCGGGGAAACTCATGCAGTATTTCCCGGTGGGGATTTCGATGGTCCTGTGGCAGCCGTCACACTGCTCAACAACAGGGTGACACCTACCTCCATTGAACTGGCATCCTGTTTTGTTCATAAAGGTGCACTCAAACCCTTGCCTTACAGTTGTACAAACCATGGTAACCACATCCTTTCCTTAAAGATTTTAAAGTAAGAGCCATTCTATCCTGTTTCCCAAAAACACTGACAATTTATGCTTACTGAGAAATTAATCAAAACTGCGTCTTATGCCCTAAGATACCCTCATTGTCAATAAAAAAATTAAGAAAATTTTGGCTAGATAGTAATCACGTTATCTATTATGTCCACCTCTTATGTATCGAAATATTGTTCGAGGCAGGCACTTATCTGCTTAAGGCCCAATACTTCTTTGGTATTTGAGCTTTGTGCTTCATTTGGCATTGGAGCTTTGAAATTCGTCATTCGAGGTCCACTTGTGCGAATATTCAGGCCCTTGTAAGGTTTTCAGCTAGTCTCGAAAAATCTGGGAGGTGAAAGGGGGGATAGATTATTCGAAGAGTCCCATCAATCTTTTTAGCCGTTTCACGGCCTTGGGGAGTACCTCTCCAATACTTTCATTGAATCTCAAGCTTGCACGATGATCAAAGGGGGTTTCGCCCTGATTGATGATGACCAGTTTTGCACCGGAGCGGAGGGCCTCCAAGGGCATATCCGCTGCAGGTGTGACCACCAAACTCGAGCCAGCGACTAGAAAGAGATCGCACCTTCGAGAATGCTCCAAGGAAAGCCTCAGGTCTCTCTCCGGAAGGGGTTCACCGAAATTTACCACACTTGAAACCAGTTTGCCACCACACCCACAACGAGTCCTACCCTCGGACCGGTCAACTCTCTTACCGCATCTCATGCACCTGAGTTGGGCCACGTTTCCGTGAAGTTCAGCCAGTAGATCGGGGCTTATGCCTGATTTCAAATGGAGATTATCTACATTTTGCGAGATGAGGAACTTTAGTTTACCCATCTTTTGAAGATCGACGATGGCATAGTGACCCCAATTTGGCTCAACTGAGTCCCAGGAGCGAGTGATGGGTCTGGGGGGAAGCCCTTTATCTCTCCGAGTCCATACACCGTCGGGCCCCCTGAAGTCAGGCAGACCGGACTCCGTGCTGATCCCAGCCCCGGTAAAGACAACCAGGTGTGTTGATTCATATAACCATTCAGCAAGGGTCTGAATTCTTCTGTCCAGGTCTCCTTCCATGGCCGATCTTGGATGAGATGTGTGAATCCTCAAAAATCCGAAGGCTTGCAGGGGGGCATTTCACCGCTATTCTCCGATTATTTTAACCAGGACTCTTTTACGTCTCCGGCCGTCAAATTCACCGTAGAATATCTGTTCCCAGGGGCCAAAATCTAACTTGCCATTGGTCACGGCAACAACGACCTCTCTGCCCATGATTTGCCTTTTCAGGTGGGCATCTGCATTATCCTCACCAACGTTGTGTCGGTATTGGGAGACGGGTTCATGGGGTGCAAGTTTTTCCAACCACCTATCAAAATCCTGATGGAGTCCTGATTCATCATCATTAATGAATACAGAGGCCGTGATGTGCATTGCATTGCAGAGTACGAGTCCCTCTTTCACGCCGCTCTCTCTCAAGCATTCCTCTACTTGGGGGGTGATGTTAATTAAGGCCCGCCTTGCAGGCACATTGAACCACAATTCCTTGCGATAGCTTTTCATCATATCCTCCTCTAAAGATTCCGTGGTGAGTGTATGGCTTGAAGGATTACGGGGTGTTTAGCATCATAGTGCAAAAAGGGCCTGAAGGCAAACGAAAGGCCCAGAAAATGCAGATGTGCTACGAACTTATGGTCCTCAGCGGGAGTAGTTGCCGCCAACAGAGGAGTTATTTATGTGCCCTTGATTTCAGGACAAAAGGGTGATACGTGTCCTTCATGGGGAGGATCGGAATAGGCTCGAGGGACATTGCTCACACGGCAGCTGCCAGCAGGACTGGACATGGCTACAGGAGAGATCAGTAGAGGGGGGCAATAACAAATGTCAAGTGATTTTGATGAGGGAATAGAGGAGATTAAGGCATCTACTATCGGAGATGTCCAGGAGGCAGAGAAGGTAATCGACAAGTGGCTTAGATATATCGGGGAGATGGAAAACCCTGAAGGGCATGCGAAGATTACAGGGCCGTGTGGAGACGCCGTTGAGATGTTTCTGCGGATTCAAGATAACAAGGTCACTGGTGCCAGGTTTCTTACCGATGGATGTCTGACTACTATTGCCGCAGGCAGTATGGCCTGTGACCTGGCCATAGGAAGAGATATAAAGGGTGCCTTTAAGATCAGCCAGGAGTTAATTTCGGAAAATCTAGGCGGTCTGCCAGAAGACAGTGTCCACTGTGCTCTTTTGGCATCCAATACCCTGAGAGAGGCCTTGACTGACCACCTTACATCCAAGGGGCAGCGCTGGAGGAGTATTTACAAAAAGCCCTAGGCGAGAAACCTTCTCCAAAACGAGATCAATCGCCTATCGTCTTTCGATACCTTATACAATTCCTGTTATCGTTGTTATGGTCCACTAGGGCGAGATACCCTACGTTCCTGTAGGCCTTTTCTTTAGCGCCTTCCAAGGCGGGATCACCGGCAATGACATGCAATACCCTGCCGCCGTCCGTCACAAGCCCCCTTTCAGGGTCCTCACTGACCCCTGAGAAATAGACGGCAATTCCCCTCTCTATCTTATCTAGTCCCGTCAACTGATGGCCTTTTCCATAGCGTCCTGGATACCCCTTGTTCCAGCCCTTGCTGGTTTTTGAGCGACCTTCCATGGCAACTACATCCACATAGTACTGGCTATTCCAAACGGGGTTGATGCGATCGAGTTTTCTCTCCCACACTGCCATGCCAATTTCAAATAGATCCGTGCTCAGCTTCCGGGAAAGCACCTCCCACTCAGGGTCGCCATGTCTTACATTAATCTCAAAGACGTCCAACTTGTTATACGGGTCAAGATTTAGGCCGAAGTACAACACACCCTTATAGTTCCATCCCAAACCTAAATCCCCCCTGTTGTAAATTGCATTTACCGTTGGGTTCACAACCTCCTTTATAATCCTGTTGACGAGCCATGGGGTCACAAGCTTGTGGGGCACATAACATCCCGTCCCCCCTGTATTGAGATTTCCGCCGAACTCCCGTATTGACTCCTCATCATCAGGATCAAAGGCCCTCTTGTAATCCTGGACAAACATCTTTAGAGGTAGTGCATGCTCGCCATCGAGGTAGACGAAAAAAGAGATCTCAGTGCCATACTTTCTTTCCTCGATCACAACCCTATCACCTGATCTTCCGAATATCTTTTCTACCATGATTTTGTCAATTGCGCCCTCCGCTTGCGCAACATCATCACATCCTATGGCGCCCTTTCCCGCTGCCAGGCCGTTTGCCTTTACAAAGACCTGATAACCGATATTTCGAACATACTGCTTTGCCTTTTCTGGGTCATCAAAGACCCTGTACTCCGGCTTGGGTACAGCTATTTCCCGTAAGATATCATCAGTAAATGCCCTGTCACTCTCTAATCTGACGTATTCCCTCTTTGGCCCAATTGTCCTTATCCCTTTTCGGTTCAAGACATCCACAAGGCCCTCTTCAAGGGGGTTTTCTGAACCTATATCTACCAGATCAAGCCCTTTTTCCAGGCAAAATTTCGCTACCTCGTTGAAGTCTCGTATGTCGATACATTCTATCAATTTCCGCTTGCCCTTCAATGTGGAGGAGACTCCCGCATTGCCCGGGACAAAATACACCTTTTCAACGTGCTGGCTGTCGCCGTATTTGTCGGCAAGGGAGTGATCTCTCCCTCCAGTACCATATACGAGGACCTTCATTCCCTTCCTCCCTAACTGGTAGTGCAAAGGCGTTGAAACATATGTGGACGACGGGGTGGGCAAAGAAATTTGACGGGTGAAGTATATTGGGATTGCCGCCCCATGTCAACAGTAATTGCTCAATCGCAGGGCCTCTTTAGACTTGTCTTTCCCTTTCCTATTCTGTTATACTTCCCCAAATTTTGTGGGCAGACAATACCTCGTAGTGCTTACCAGTTCTAGCAAGATGAGAATCGGCGTTATTTCCGATACCCACCTAAAAGGTGTGAGTCCTCGGTTAATCGAGATATACGAGGAATATTTCTCTGAGGTCGATATGATCATCCATGCCGGAGATCTTGTCTCGATGGAGGTAGCGGACTTTTTGAGCCAGAAACCTCTCCATGTAGTTCAGGGAAATATGGATATTGTGGAAATAAGGGAGAGGTTCCCCCAAAAGAACGTAATCGAGGTGAGCGGTTTCAGGTTGGGATTGATACACGGATGGGGTAGCCCTTTTGGAATAGAAAGGAGGATAAGGTCTGAGTTTAATGATGTTCATGCTATTATCTACGGCCACTCTCACAGGCAAGCTAATCATACTGACAAGGGGGTTCTTTTCTTTAATCCAGGCACCGCCATGGGTTTCAGCGTCAGCGGGTCTAATTCAGTCGGGATCTTGGATATAGGGGAGAGGATAAGAGGCACTATAATTCCACTCTGAGGTTCAGCGATGGAGATTCTTTGGGCGCCTTGGCGAATGGAATATGTGAGCTCTGGTAATAGGGAGGGCGGATGTATATTCTGTCCTCGTGATGACAGGGGTCAGGATGAAGAGAGACTGATCCTATTCAAGGGCAACCTGAGTATTGTCCTTATGAACAGGTACCCTTATATAAATGGCCACCTGTTGGTGGCACCACTGCGACATGTCTCTTCTTTGGATGCCCTTTTGCCCGAGGAGAAACTCGATCTCATAACCGCAGTTGAGAAGTCCATTGGGGTTCTAAAGGAGGTTATGAGCCCAGGGGGATTCAATGTGGGTTTAAACCTGGGAAGGGTAGCAGGAGCCGGGGTAGAGGAACATATCCATTTCCATGTTGTTCCCCGATGGAGTGGGGATACCAATTACATGACTGTACTGGGAGAAGTGAGGGTGATTCCAGAGCATATTCAGGCGACTTATCGAAAGCTGTTACCTTTTTTCAGGAAATTCGAGATAAAGTGACTCTATTATCAGTTTATTAGTGGTGTTGCCGGCCATAACCCTTATCGTTTTGGGAGGTCCATAAAGACCTCTTGGTGACGCTGGTTTTTTCGTCTTTAAGGCCTCAATGTAGTGACCCATCTTCTTCAGCCTTATCCGCTGGTCCTGCCCCTGCTAAGCCCCTGCATGCCTCTTCTTGTATTGTGGTGAGCGGCTACCAGGCCGTTGCCAAAATAATACTTGCAAGCACAATATATTCGATATAAAGTTAGACTAAACACAATATCTACGGAGATAGGTTATTGGTCTCATCTCGAAGGGATCGAGGCGATAGCCCGTCACTGTAGAAAGAGAAAGGTCCTTGGATGATCCACAGATGCATACCCGTGAGGGATGGGTTGACCTCCCTCCTTTTAACGGTCTTGCTCGTCCTTTTTTTGGCCTCCTTTAGTCAAGCCGCTGTTACCTCGTCGAATTCCGCCAGGGCCCTTTTGCAAAAGGCAAGGCGCTGCACAAAAGACCTTTATCGATCTGAAGCTAAGAAGAAGTACAGGCATAATTGGGAGAGATGTATAGGGAAATATGAAAGGGTGTACAAGGGCTTCCCAGGTACAGCGGAGGCAGCGGAAGCTATATTCGCTGGCGGCCGGTTATGGACAGGTCTCCGTGGCTATTCAGGAAGGGGTTCCGATATAGAGAGGGCTATATCGCTCTATCGAGAGCTGGTAGAGAGATACAAGGACCACGATCTCGCTGATGATGCCCAATACAGGCTGGGGGAGATCTTTTACAGATATAAAAAGGATCCGATGCAGGCCTATGTCGAGTTTTTGAAGGTAGAGCTGAACTTCCCAAATGGAGATGCACGGCCTCAGGCATCTGAGATGCTGGACGAGCTCGAAGTCGTCCTTGGGAAGAAGAGGGTAGTAAAAGAGGACAAAGTCAAGAAAAAGAAGTTGACCTTAGTAAAGGATATCAGGCACTGGTCAACCCCCACCTACACCAGGGTAGTCGTAGACCTGGAAGATCAGGTCAAATACAGGGACCATCTGTTGAAGAAGGATCCTGAGCTCGGCAAGCCAAGACGCCTTTTTGTCGATCTACACAATGCCTGGATAAGCAAGGACATAGAAAGCACCATACCCATAAAGGATGGACTACTGCGTAGGGCTCGGGCTGCTCAATACAATAAGAAGACTGTAAGGGTTGTCCTGGATATCGACAATATGGAGAGGTACAAGATCTTCCATCTCTATGACCCCTTCAGGATCGTCATTGATGTCCAGGGCGAAGATAGGAAACCGATAGGGAGAGTTGCTGCTAAGCAGCCCCCTGAAGGAAAAAGGACAGAGAAGGACACGGAGGAAGGGATCTCCTTAGCCAAGCAGCTCGGGCTGGGGGTAAGGAGGGTCATAATCGATGCTGGCCATGGCGGAGGAGACCCGGGGGCCATTGGCAGAGGTGGCCTAAAGGAGAAGGACGTTATGCTGAAGCTGGCGAAGTTGGTGGCGAAGAAAGTGAGAAAGGAGCTTAAATGCGAGGCGATCTTAACAAGGAGCAGTGATGTATTCCTGCCACTGGAGAAGAGGACCGCAATTGCTAACGTGCAAAAGGCAGATCTCTTTATCTCCCTTCACACAAATGCCCATAAGGATAGGAGTGTTCACGGCGTAGAGACATATTTTTTGAATATAGCCTTAGATGAGGACGCCATGAATTTGGCTGCGAGAGAAAATGCTACATCCAGAAAGAATATAAGTGACCTCCAGATGATCCTGAATGACCTCATGCTCAACACAAAGATAAATGAGTCCTGTAGACTGGCGGAATTTGTGCAGAGGGGTTTGGTGAAGGCTTTGCGGAGGAGATACAAACGAGTCACGGATAGGGGTGTAAGGCAAGGCCCATTCTATGTCTTGATTGGTGCAGAGATGCCGGCGATCTTGGTAGAGGTAGGATATATTACCAACGGGACTGAAGATAAACGCCTTAAGAGTGATACCTACCTCAATAGGGCTGCTTCGGGTATAGTGAAGGGCATTGACCTATACATAAAGGATATGGAACTGGCCTACAAAGGAGGATAGCAGGGGGCTATTCGGGCAGCTTCTCAAGTCCAGCAACTTCCCGCAGGGTATTGATAAGGTAGCGGTAGCTCTCAAATGTCACATCAGGCGGCACCATGTGGTCTACGGATGGGAAGTAGCCACCAGAGTCCAGCAGGAATGGCACTTTAGACATAACTTCCTCGCGTATTGCATCCTTGCCTTTCAGAAGGGCCCGTTTGTCTATGGTGCCGCCCACTATGATGTCCTTGCCATACTTCTTCCTGAGGGCAACGGCATCATTTCCAGCAGCGCACTCCAGTGGCCAGAAGAAATTGATCCCACATTCGAGCCACAGGGGGATAAGCTCGTTGATATTCCCATCGCTGTCCACCATGATTACATCGGTACCAGAGCTGCGGAGTATATCTGTGACCATTTTGTACCGGGGCATCATAAATCTCCTGAACATGGCAGGCGAGATCAGGGGGCCGCTCCTAAAGGCCATGTCTTCCCAGAAGAGGGCCTGGTCAACCCTCAGGTCCTTTACTACGCGTTTGATGCACTCAGTCTCAAGGTAACATATCTGATCCATCATGTCCTCTATCAGATCTGGGTCATCGTAGAACATATAGAGGAGCCTTTCGAGCCCCGTCCACTCCCGGAGGTAGCCAAAGAAGCTCCCTACATACAGCGACGTCGGCACATCCCTACTGTTCATTTTCTGAACAAATCCGTTCCAATCCGAAGGCCATCTTTCAGGGGAAGTGGAATCAAGCCTCTTCTTGTATTCCTCCCACGAAGCCCTATCCTTGACCGGGTGATCAAGGTACATGGGCATCTTCTCAGGGTGGTCTTTAGAGACCTTGACCTTTTGGCCACCTTCATTTATCAGGGTAACCGTGTGCTCATCCTCTGCAATGAACTCAGGCTCATAAGTCGGGACTATGGGCGGAATCTCGTACCTGTAGGTAGCCCCGCCGATATCGATTTCCCTATCCATAGAAGAGCCAGTCTTGATCTCATGGAGTAGACGCATGTGATGGAACTGGAAGTATTCAGCGCGAAAGCGAGTATCTAATAGCTCCTTTGGGGCGCCTTGCTTGATCCACTCCTCCAGTGTTTCCGACCAGAAGCTATTGAGGTAGGGACTCAGGAGGCACAAGTCACCTGGCCTCTCAGACCGGCAAATACCTAAAAATCGCTCTCTCGTCAAAGTACCCATCTCTAACTTTCCTTTGGCCCAGGCATCACCCAATAACAGCTCTTGAGATCACCATACGCTGGACCTCTGAGGTGCCCTCGTAGATCTCAGTCAGTTTGGCATCGCGGAAGTAGCGCTGCAGGGGGTACTCCATCATATACCCGTAGCCCCCGAAGATCTGGATGCCCCAGGTGGCTGCCTTCATGGCGAGCTCAGAGGCATACAGCTTTGCCATGGCGGCATTCTTGGAGAAGGGCTCCCCCCTGTCAGCCAGGGAGGCTGCCTTGTAGACAAGGAGCCGGGCGGCCTCGATCTCGGTTGCCATATCGGCCAGCTTCCAGGCAATGGCCTGGTTGTGGCAGATGGGGGCACCGAACTGGACCCGGCTCTTTGAGTACTCGGTGCACTGCTCGAGCACTGCCTGGGCAATACCGACTGCCTGGGAGGCAATACCGATCCTGCCGTGATCAAGGGTGACAAGAGCTATCCTCATGCCCTTTCCCTCTTCCCCAAGGCGATTGGCCACTGGCACCCGACAGTCCTCGAAGAACAGCTCCGCATTGGTTGCAGCCCTCATGCCCAGTTTGTTGAACTTCTTGCCCTTAGTGAAGCCAGCTGTTCCCTTCTCAACCACAAAGGCGGTCATGCCCCTTGGTGCGAGCTCCGGGA
>JABXJZ010000044.1 GCA_013375335.1 Desulfobacterales bacterium | reverse complement strand
TGAGAGGGCCTTCAATGTAGTAGATATAGAGGTTCTGATAAGGGACACAGGTGCCTTGATAGTCAATTTTCGGTCCATTCGACACCTGCTTCACGTCTGGTACCTCAGGGGGAAATTTGTTGAGGGGATGTTGGCATTTTTTATGCATGACTGCAAGGATATTTTATTGACATGACAGTGGATTTCTTGTAATAAACAGCCCCTAAAAGAAACCAAGAGACCGCGGGAGGACGAGCGTCAATGAGATCATTTAATATAGTCTGTCCCTTCTGTGAAGACATCTATCCCTTCCCGGATGACCTGGATAAGATCTACAGATGTCAATGCGGGGCTGTGTATAAGATTGCCTGGCGATCTGATATGGAAGATGCAGTGAACCAATTGGTGAGATTCTTTTTGAAAGGTGGGGACACCTTAAGAAGTGGATCAGAAGATAATGTATTATGTCATGCAGTGATCTATGAAGATATACAGAACCTGATAAGGATGAAGATGGAGTATGAGGCAGTCAAATATATTCGTCCAGTTCAAAGCTTTGACCAGAATTACCCCCAAAAAGTTGGACTTGTCTGGTTAGGCAATTATAGAGGAAAAAATCTCCGCTCTTCATAATTTTACTCCTCTTCAGGAAATCCTACCCGCCTACCTTAACACCTCATAACACAAAACAGGCTCGGTCTTATTCTTGACATGTATTTCGTCCCTTTTTTGCATACGGAAATGATTCCTAATTGCTCTATTCGTACAACCGTTGCTTTACCCTTCATGCAGGCCCTTACCTCATTGGTCGCAGGCAAATGTATGGTCATCTCCAGTAATTGGCCTGGAATATATCTTTTGGTTTGTTGGGCTATAAACCTTGCACCCCCCAGGGATGTCCGGATGGTGTTCGATCCACCACGATTACCCACTTTCCGTGCTTGTCTCACCCCGCGTCGTATCGGACAGGATCATGTCTTGTGTGGAATTTACCTCCTCCTTTTCCTTTAATACCTCATCTATGTTTTCCAGAAACACATCTGCCACGCGAGGGTCAAAATGCCGCCCACGATCTTTGGTGATGATATCTATGGCGGCCTCAATAGAATAGGCGCCCCTGTAAGGGCGTTTGGAGGTAAGGGCATCAAAGACATCTGCGATGCCGACGATTCTTCCGACAAGGGGAATGTCCTCACCGGCAAGGCCCAGGGGATATCCAGTACCGTCCCATTTCTCATGATGGGAAATGGCTATCTGCTCGGCGACCTTTAGGACTTCTGCCTTGGAGTACGCCAGGATGTTTGCCCCTATTGTGGAGTGTGTCCTCATGATTCGCACTTCTTCCTCTGTCAGTTTGCCTGGCTTCATCAAGATGTTATCCGGAATACCAATTTTCCCCACATCATGCATGGGAGCAGCATAGAGAATGATTTGAACCTCTCTGGCGGTGAATCCGAGCTTTTGAGCAATCAAAGCGCTGTAGCGGCCCATGCGGACAATGTGGGCACCCGTGTCTTCGTCTTTATATTCTGATGCACGCACGAGTCGATGAATGGTGTCGAGGTAGGCTTCCTGTAGGTCTTGATGTGCAGCTTTTAGATCCACATAATTCTTGTTGAAGTCCTCGGCATATTTCACAAGCTGGCGATGGGCGGCTTCAAGTTCTCTGCTTTTAGCCTTTTCGGATTTGTAAACCTCTGAGAAATCCTGTGCATATTTCTTTAGTTGATCAATGTCTAGAGAGCCCCTAGAGACATTATCTCTGTCCATGAAGATGCCCCTCAAGTTCTTGGATGTAATCTAGCCCTGCATAAGCCGGAATAGGGGAATTGTGAAAGGGATAGAGCTAACCTAAGAGCTCTATTATCTTCACAATGACAACGGTCTCGAGATAATTGAGGTCCATGGGTTTGGTAATGTAGTCATACGCCCCTAACCCAATAGCTCTTTTGGCCACCTCTTGGTCTGCAACAGCTGTAACCATAATAACCCCGACCCTGGGATCAACTTCTTTTATCTCCTTCAGGGTATCGATGCCACTCATCCCTGGCATTATGATATCGAGCAATACAATATGAGGCCTGACCTCTTTTACCTTGCTTATAGCAGTCGAGCCGTCCAGGGCGGTGTGGACTTCGTAACCCTTGGAACCCAAAAACTCCCTCAGTAAATTACATACCTCAACTTCGTCGTCCACCACTAAGATCCTCTCCATTGCTCAAGCCCCCCCTTTCTAAAGAACATTAGCTCTGCACGCGTCTGATCACCGGAAGATCGATGAAAAAAGACGCCCCCCCCATCCATTGTTTTCAGCCCATATCCTGCCACCATGGTCTTGTATAATGTTGTAAGATATGAAGAGCCCCAGGCCCGTGCCCTGGCCCGGCTCTTTGGTCGTGAAAAAGGGATCAAAAATCCTATTCATCTCGCCCTCATCGATGCCAGTGCCGGTGTCGGAGATCAGGATCTGTACATGGCCTTCTGAGGCTGCCGGCTTGGTTCTTATACGCAGCACCTTGGTTTTCTGACCTGCCATGGCCGTGGTGGCATTTGAAATAATATTAAGGATGACCTGCTCGATCCTGTTCTTATCCAGTGGTATTAAGGGCAGGTCGGGATGATATTCAACATCCGTCTTGACACCTTCCTTCTTGAGCTGAGGTGCGCCAAACGCCAAGACATGCCCGATAATCTCTTTCAGGTCACACATGGTAATCTGCTTTTCATGAATACGGGAAAACTGACCGAGGTCTTTTGTGATCTGAATGATGCGATTCAGTTGATTCTTACAGATACTTATGGCCTCCCTTGCTCGATCGGACAAGTCCCCTGTCATTTTCAACAACTGAAGCCTCATAGATATGATGTTGACAGGGTTCAGAATTTCATGGGCAACACCTGCTGTAAGCCGGCCGACGGCAGCCAGCTTCTCAGATTGAACTAACATATCCTTTGCCTGCTGAAGTTCCTGATAGGCAGCTTCGAGTTCCCTTCTCTTTTGCCTTTCGGATTTGTAAACCTTCGCAAGGTCCTGCGCATATTTCTTTAGTTGATCAATGTCTAGAGAGCCCCCGGAGACGTTATCTCTGTCCATGAAAATCATCCTAGAATGCCGGATGCTGATCCTCTTAGGTCAGTTTGGTGAAGATTATCAGTAGTCCCTTTGGATATCAGATGCGCAAGCCCCAAAGCCTGACCTCTTATGATCCCAGCAATACTGCTAATGCAGTCTCCCAGTAATAACTTGCATAATTTGTACGATCGCAGGGCTTCCAGAAAAACGACATCCTAAATCCGAAATTCGAATATCGAAATGCGAAACAAATCCGAATATCAAATGATCAAAATCCAAAACCCCTTTAAAAAATTGGAAAATTTGGATTTTGAAATTGTTTCGGATTTCGAATTTCGTGCTTCGAATTTTACACCTTGACAACTGAAAACGAATAATCAAATCTCGTTTGATTTTGATAACTTTCTTTTGGGACGTGATACTAGCATACCCCCAGGCTTAAAGGATATCGGATCAACCACTGAAGCGCTTGCCTCTCCTAGCCCCGTAGGATTTGGGCGATATCGTCTACAAGCGGCTTCGATCCAACATAAAGGGCGGTCCGTTGATGAGGTTCTTCAGGTTGGATTTCCAGAATAGGGGTACCCGCCTCATCAACCGCATCCCCTCCTGCCTCGCGGCATATGAAGGCCACGACGGCTGCCTCATACATAAGACGCAATTTTCCCTTTGGGCGGTTCTTTTCGGGATTTGCGTGATTGACGATGGCAGGGTACATAAACAGGCCGCCGTTAGAGAGGATTCTGTGGAAATCTCCGGCTAAGGCGCCGAGGTACCTAAAGGTATATTTTCTCTCCTTTTCTGCAATCCAGGCCTGAACCCGCTCAGCAAAGGCACATCGATTGGCCTCATTGAACGACAATTCCCAGGAGCGGGTATGCTCTGGAAGCATCACCTGGATTGGCTTGACAAAGTTCATGGTCTCGTCGATGTGGAACCGCCAGGTCCCTGAGTCCAGAAGCGCAAGGGTGAAGGTGCCGGTGGGGATCACAAACATGCCAGCTGCCCTATAGTCCTTTCCGGCCCGCAAATGCCCATCCTCGGGTCCATCCAGGTTGCGTTTGGCAATGCCGAATAGAAAGCCTACTGGCAGTCCGTGTGACACGTTTGAGGAACCATCAAGGGGATCGAAATACACAAAATACCGGCCCCCCTCAGTGTTTATCGGGATGATTTCCTTCGTTTCCTCGCTAACCGCGTGGATTACACGCCCGCAACTCCCCAGATAATGAATGGTGATTTCCTGGGCAATCTGGTCAATCCGCATGACGTCCTCGCCTTGCACATTCACTCCGCCAGCCAATCCCACATTCCCCTTTAGGGCACCTGTCAGATAGTAGTGCTGGATGTGCTTTGCCGCGCTGATTATAGCGTCCAGCAAGATCACAAAATGGTAGGTACGGTTATGTCTCTCTTGGTGTTGAAGTATGAAGTTCATGAAGGTCTGTTCAAAGCGCATGTCTTTCCCCCTTCACCTCTGTAGGGACAAAGTGAGCTCCTGCGAGCTACCTGGCACTACATATACCACCTTACGGATGGATTTTCAATTCGAGAAGAAGAGGAACTTCATCTCTCTAGGGATATCCTAGTCGCTCTCGATGAAGTGGATCATAGGGGGAGAGGCTCGTGTGTCAAATGCTATATATTGATGGACGGCCTCCCTTTCATGCTGTATACTGGTTCGGTACAACTTCTTTGATTTGCACGATGAACCAGGAGAGCATTATCATCAAGCGCGTCCACTGCGGCACCAAAAACCGAGTACCAAAGATCCGACTGCAAGATAGGCCCTGGGCAGTCCCTGCCGTATGGTGTCCCCTTCACAATACGGCATCCAGAGCATTCCCATCATACTTATTTTCAAGGATGGAAAATCAGCCCACAGACTCCTTGGGCCCTTGTCAAGGGAGAGATAGAACGCCATTTGCCTTCTGTCCTTAGGAATTCATCATAATCTCGTTAAATGTTTTCCTTAGAATGAATTCTCAATCACTATTGCCTGAGATTTAAAGCTACTTACCATGAGGTTTAGAGATGGGGAAAGGTGACAGACGCACCAGACGTGGAAAAATCTGGAGAGGTAGTACAGGTAAGGCCCGTCCAAAAAAGAAAAAGATGAAAGCAGAGAAATAGGATCCCCCTGTCCGACGCAGTGAATGGGACACGTCTAATGGGTCCCTGCCCAAGTCGCCATCCGGGTTTTATTTTCGTTTGGCAGCTGAGACCAGATCCCTCTCTTTCAACCTTCTGTCATCTCTCATCTGCATCCCAATTGCCCGTGCAAGTTCTTCGGGTTGCAGTGAACCAATCAGCAGAGATTTACCATTTGAAAGTTCCAGATACACGCCTCGATTGCCACTCACATTATATGCCCTTCCTCCTCTTCCGTATCTTATGCCCCAACCGCCGTAGTCCTTAAGCGGATTGTAGGTCACAACCTTATAGTTCCAGATGTCATCGAAGGGTATTTTCTGACGACCAAGGGAAAAAAATGGATATATAGACCATCGCGGCGTACTTCGATCACCAATTTCAAGGCATAGAAAAAATAGTTAAGACCAACCACCAGGAGGACCGCGAGTGGACCAACGATTGCTAATGCGGTATCTGACATAGGCCGACGCCCCCAAGGCTCACCCAAGACAAGTTGCTTGAGCATTCCGTAGCCGAAGACAATGAGGACAAATAATGCTGTCGAAAGCAGCAAGACCCAGAGCCATCCCTTTCGAAATCGCTGTACTTCACGGAAGTCGCACCTGCAGTTACTCCCTTGATCCAAGGTAGCCTTCTTTGGCCTTGTGTCCGCCCCTTCGGACACCCATTCTTTGCACCCTCACCGCGGCCAAATTGGAGAAAGACACGGGAGACGCTTGAGAGTCGATGTCGGCTCCTCTTACATGGATGATGCGGGAATCAGCATCCCGCACAACAAAATCCGGCCCACCATCCAGACGGTCGGATGTAGCAAGACAGACGAGGACAACACAGGCTGCACCCACCACCAGCACAAGCCACAGCATCAGCGTCACCAATCGGTCATCGTCCATTGATCCGTGCCCCCCGCGCTTTTTCATATAAATTCGGAATATTAGGAAAGAAATCTAAGACAATGCTTTCTAGAATGTTTAGTAGGCAGCCTTTACCATTTCGCGGGAGTTGTCAACCGGAAACTTCAGCAAAGAGAGGAACGATGGATTGACTATGTACTCGGAGGGCCAGCACCCGGTTCACAGTAAATTATAAACGCTCACAATTTCCTCCAGCTTAGAATCAACGAGGACCGCTTTGTTGTTGCATTTATCGATGGATTGGATTAGTTGCTTCAGGTGTCTTATGATGCGCTCCCTATCTTTCCTATGTAACCTGTACTCCAATGTGTCACCTTGTCTTCTCACAGGGGTTCCGTATCTTACAATAATATCGATGTAATCCTTGGGAATCCCTCTTTGCTGTGATCTTATGGTGGCGTGTCTTGATATTTTCATGGGAACACCTCCATTGATTGCTTTATGATGTATCTTGGGGATCAATTGGCTTTCCATTTTCTTACAAGGTGCTCGTTCGATGCAGTTGATGTGTCCAGAAAATCAAATCTTTTAAATTGATAAATTATATATTTTATTCTTAATTATATGTCAACAAATAATAATTAAATTTCTTTTATGATTTGAGTGAAAAATTGATAAATAAATATGATAAAATATTATAATTATGCTCTGGTGTATCATAATTATATTCCGGGATCTTTCATAAGGGGGCAAAAAAATGGGGATTCTGGAAATTCAAAGAATAGATGGGCAGGTAAAGCAGGCAGTCCATCCCTCCTCCCTCCGAGTTTTGATAGCTCGTTAAGCCAACCGAAGGGTGTTGCAGCCCTCTCAGCCAGAAAACTGGGGAAGGCCATGAATAAGTGTTTAGTGGTACAAACCGGGGAGGTCGGCGCCTGACAGGTATGCGATATGGTCGCTCCTGTGTCAATGGAAAAGCCATCCCAAGAACAGTGCTTCGGTGGCACAGGTTTTCTTTTGACACTCCGATGTGTTTGTCCTATGCTCCCTTTGTGAAAAGGGGGATTGTCGGGGGTGGCTATGTATAGGGATAACCCCCTCAAGAAGATCTCGTGGCAGGATTTCCAGACACTGTCTCCGGAGGAGAAAGGACCCTATTTCCTGCGGGACACACAGCCCTACCATGTCCTTACCGCCCAGCAGTTTGACCGTCCCACGCTCGAGGGGATCTGCGATCTGGCCACAAAAATCCGTATGATTGGAAAGACAAAAGGGGGAATCCATTTTCTCCAAGATCTCCTTTCAGAGAAGCGGGCAATGCTGTATTTTGTCCAGCCTTCGACGCGTACCTTTCTCTCCTTCTATGCAGCCTGCCAGATTGTAGGGGTTAAAACTTCAGAGGTGAGGGACACAACGACGTCGAGCGAGGTCAAGGGCGAATCTCCTGAAGATACCGTGCGAACGTTCAGTTCTTATTTCGACATGATCATCATGCGCCACCCGGTAGGTGGCTTTGCGGAACGAATTGCCTGGCTGCTCTCTAATTCCAACAGACCGGTACCTGTCCTGAACGCGGGATCTGGAAAGGACCAGCACCCCACACAGGCCCTGTTGGATATCTATACCTTAGAGCGGAGCTTTGAGAATCGGGCCGGGGTTGAGGGCAAGAAGATTGCGTTTGTAGGTGACCTCGCACGCGGACGGACAGTGCGATCGCTGGCCACCCTGCTCTTGCTTTATCCCGGAGTGAAGCAGTACTTCGTGGCACCAAAAGAGCTGCAGATTGGGGAGGACATCCTCAGGTCGCTGGAAAAGGCAGGCACGGAGTTTGAAATCTGTGACGACTTCGAACAAATCATTCCGGAAGTGGACGCTATCTACATGACGCGCATCCAGGATGAGTGGGATACAGCGCACGAAAGCAGACTGATGGATACGAGTCGGTATCACTTTACAGCCAGACACCTTGAGATGTTGAAGCCAGGTGCTGTGCTGCTTCATCCCCTCCCACGCCGGCAGGAAATAGCCTGTGAGGTGGATTTCGATCCGCGCGCTGTCTACTGGCGGCAGGTGCGAAATGGTATGTGGGTTCGGGCCGCGCTCATACTCACCATATTCGATCGCGGCGGAGAGATTGACAGATATTACGAGGACCTGGTGGGCTGAAGGGATGAAAACGATGATACACTTAATCACCTTAAAGAACTGGGCCAGAGAACAGATTGAGGAGGTACTGGACTTGGCGGCAGATATGAAGAAAGTCCCCGAGAAGTTTCAGGATGCCATGAGGGGCAAGGTGCTGGTCATGATCTTCGAGAAACCGAGCCTGCGGACGCGGGTTTCCTTTGAAACTGGCATGTGTCAGATGGGAGGGGATGCGATCTACTATGATATGTCTACCTCCCCGCTCGGGATGGGCAAGGAGACCATACACGACACCATCAGGACACTGAGCCGATATGTGGATCTAATTATGGCAAGACTATACGAGCACGAGAAGATCGAGGAAATGGCCAAGTATTCGGAGATCCCGGTGATCAACGGTTTGACCAATTTCAGCCACCCGTGCCAGGCATTGGCAGACCTCTTGACTGTTCGGGACCACAAGGGATCATTCAAAGGTCGCACGCTGGCCTATCTGGGTGATGCCAAGAACAACGTCACGCATTCCCTTCTCTACGGTTGTTCGAAAATGGGTGTGAACATCCGTGTTGGTTGCCCGGAGGGAGAAGACTATAGTCCCCTGCCTGAAGTGCTATCCAGTGCGCTTGAGGCCGGAAAGCAGTCAGGAGCATCCGTAAAAGTAACGCACAATCCCTTCGAGGCTGTTGAGGGGGCTGATATTATCTACACGGATTCGTGGATGAGTTACCATATTCCTCCAGAAGAGCTCGAGGCAAGGGTTAAGGCTTTAACGCCCTTTCAGGTGGACGCAAAAAAAATGGCACTTGGGGCGCCTGATGCTATCTTTATGAATTGCTTGCCAGCCTTACGGGGTTGCGAGCAGACCGCCGAGGTGATAGACGGGCCGCATTCAGTTGTCTTCGACCAAGCTGAAAACAGGCTGCATACCCAGAAGGCAATCATGGTCAAGTTGCTTGAGGAAGCTTGACCGCGATGTATCTATTTTTTTAGCCTGCCTTTGCCCTCACCTATACCCAGTCCGGATTGGTAATAGAGAAAAGACTTCACGAAACTCGAATCTCCAATAATATCAGACTCACCAGATTATTAAACGAGGTATATCGGTCGTATCAGAAGGCAGACAGCTTTTTC
>JABXJZ010000267.1 GCA_013375335.1 Desulfobacterales bacterium | reverse complement strand
TTCTAAGGTTTAGGAGGAAATAAACCATTTTGAAACGACCCAGTAAGGGCCCATGTTATAGGGCATAACAAAAAAAAAGACACCCATACCCTCTCCTAAGTTGCTGGTTTTAGATTTGATAAATCGCTGCTGCTTTTTTCCTTCACAAACCGGTACTGCTCGCCTCTATCCCCCTCAGTCGCCCTTTTCCTTTTCCCGGATCAGGCGATGGAGGTTCTCCAGATTTGCGGGAAGTTCGGTGATGCGCACATCGAGTGCATCGCAAATGGCATTCAGTATTGCAGGTGCTGTAGGAATCAATGGGGGCTCCCCCACTCCCTTGGCCCCGTAGGGCCCATCTGAAATGGGGACCTCCACAATATGGGATTCAATTACCGGCACATCCAGGCTCGTCGGAATCATGTATTCGCCCAGGGTTTTGTTCTTAATATAACCGCCCTCCTGCTTGATCTCCTCCTCGAGGGCATACCCTAATCCCATGACGACGCCCCCTTCAATCTGGCCCTCAACATTGGAGGGGTTGATGGCCTTTCCCACATCGTGGGCCGCCACGATCCGCAGAACCTCAACCTTTCCCGTTTCCGTATCCACTTCCACCTCAGCCAGCTGACTAGCCCACGCATAATTGGAATAGGCCTTGCCCTGTCCAGTTTCAGGATCCACGTCCTTGGTCGTCACGTCGTGCCACGCCGTCTCTACGATCTGCAGCCCCCTGAGGTGACATTCCCTTGCGAGCTTTTTAAAGGTTATGCCCTTTTCCGGGTTAGATATCGAGCGGACCTCCTCATGCCTGAAGACCAGGTCTTCTTCTCCGAGGATTTCCTCTGCCACGGATTGGAGGGTTTTCTTCACGGCCCGTGCCGCTTTCAACATGGCATTGCCCGTCACATAGGTCACGCGGCTGGCCGATGTGGGCCCCGCATTCGGGGTCGCAAACGTATCAGCCGTAATCATCTGTATATCATCATACCTCACTCCCAATTCCTCGGCCACCATCTGGCAAAAGACGGTATCTGAACCCTGTCCGTAATCTACTTGCCCGGACCGAACGATCACCGATCCATCTTCACAGATCTCAACGGTGGCACAAGATATATCCTGTCGAGAAAAACCATATCCTATGCCATAAAACATACAGCCTATCCCAATTCCCCGCTTTTTCATATCAGATCCTTCCAGTGGCCTCGAAGGGATGGATCATTCAGAACGATCTCCCGCAGCTTTTCAAGGGTAGCCTTTATCCCCACACCCTCTTCAAAGACCTGTCCGGTTGCGGTTGAAAGACCGTTGTCAAGCGCGTTCATGAGTCGAAACCGCAATGGGCTGATGCCGAGCTTTCGGGCAAGCTCATCCATTTGACTCTCGTGGGCTACGGCGGCCTGGGTGACGCCAAAACCGCGCATGGCGCTTGCGATGATGTTGTTTGTGTATACGGAATAGGAATCCACTCTTATATTCGGAATGTAATAGGGGCCTGATAGATGAATGCCGCATTTTTTCACCACGAAGGGCCCCAATCCAGCATAAGCACCAGTATCCCCGAAAACTCTGCCTTCCATGGCGCACAATTTTCCATCGCGTCTCGCCCCCCACCGGGTCCACATCTCGATGGCATGCCTCTTGGTCTGTGATGAGAATGACTCCTCCCGATCCAATACCAGGCGTACAGGCCGTCTGGTGGCCTGAACCATAAGAGCGATATGTATTTCTACCGTCACATCATCTTTTCCACCAAAGGCACCCCCTGTGGTTGCGCGGATGACCCGAATCTTATTTTCCCTTATTCCCAGGACAGTGGCGACCTGTCGGCGATCGCGAAAGGGACATTGATTGGCAGAATATATGACGATGTTACCCTGTGGGTCGATCATGCCAACACCTGATTCCGTCTCCATGTAGGCGTGATCCACCACATGCGTCCGGTAGGTATTCTCCACAATGACATCCGAGTCCCTGAAACCCTCCTCTACATCACCCTTTCGGACCTTGCTGTGAAGGACTAGATTTCCTTTTTCATGGATTTTCGGGGCATCCCCGGCCAGGCCTTCATGCGGATTCGTCACGACGGGAAGCTCCTTGTATTTGACGCTAATGGCCTTAACGGCATCCTTCGCGATCTCAACGCTTTCCGCAGCCACAAGCGCCACTGGATCTCCAGCATATCGGACTTTATCATCGGCTAATGCCTTCTGATCCTGGAAGGCAATGCCGTACTGGTTGCGCCCCTGAATATCCCGTGCTGTTAATACGCAGGCAACACCTTCCATGGCCTTGGCCTTGCTCACATCAATGTCCTCTATGATGGCGTGGGGGATTCCCGCCCGTAATACACGACCATAGAGCATGTGAGGGAAGGATATATCCTCTGAGTAGACTGCCCTGCCCAAGACCTTATCAAAGGCGTCCACCCTCGGTACAGAATGACCTACACAGGTATACTCTTCCATAGTATCCGATAGAACCAGTAATTGGGCAAAACTGAACCCACCATGTATCAACTTACACATGCAAAGTAAAGGGGGTTTTTTCGGTTATTCGAATTCATCCGCATCCTGAATCTATCGCAGCTCCTGTAGAACTTAGGGGCTTAGCCCCAATTGGAGTATTGGAGCAAAGAAATAATTTCTGACCGCTTTTCCTACCCACTACTCCAATACTCCGTCATTCCATGTCGACGGCATAAGTCGATTGCCGGCAAAAGAGCAATACTCTCACTGTGTTATAGAAATTCCGAGATGTTCAATGAGGGGACACCTGGCCTGGGCGTAAGGAATAGCAGGACCTAGCATCATGGCCCCTGTAGTCCAGGGCTACGTCATAGTAAAACCTACCATATTGATTCTTTGGCTCATTTGTGGGTATGGGTATCTTTTTTTTCATTATGCCCTCACATGGTTCAGACTAGTGG
>JABXJZ010000043.1 GCA_013375335.1 Desulfobacterales bacterium | reverse complement strand
GTATTCGCCGACAGGCCCTCTGCTGATCCTAAAATGTATCCCCCACCAGCAGCCAAGGGGAGGATGATCTCTTCCTTCATGGCTTCAATTTGCCTGGGTTTGAGGCGATCCACTTCGCAGATCCCCATGAGGGCGAGTCTCTTTCTCGTCTTTTGCCGGATGGCAAGGGGGTCATTCCCAGCAGAGGGAGCCAGGCCATGGAGGCCATCGAAGCCAAGGGAAAGGATCAGCTCTATAATCCCAGTCAGATTTCCGCAGCTGTGGAGAAAGGCCACCCCACTGCCCTTCTTTATGGCTTCCACCATCTCCTGAAGCCCTGGGAAGAACCATCTACGAAGGTGTTCCGGGGAGACAAAGGGACCTCTGTTATGAGCGAGATCATCTCCAATTATGAACCCAAGGGCCCCTTCGTCAAGACCCCTTTGGATTAACTGTAAGGCCCGTTTCTTCTTAATCTGGATCAGCTCTAAAATCCGCCCCTCAGCCCGGCAGAGCCCTAAAATAAACTCCTCAAAGGACACAGGATCCTCCGATTTCCAGAACAGGCCATCCACAAGGGCCATGGCAAAGTAGGGCGTTTCAATCGCCCATTTCTTCAGTTCCCTTAACCCCTTCTCCGCTCGTTCACCATTTCTTATCCTCACCGTCACCAGATCGAGGCCCACCTCTTCGACAAGGAGTCTGAGCTTTTCGGTAAATGGGTCATCCGTCCTTTCCGGATACAGGCGATCGAGAAACGCCTCTTCCACCAGGAGCTCTCCTCGTGGGAGACGATCAGTCTCCTGATGACGGATAGCCATCAAAATCCTCCCTCGCGGTGTTACGGTCGCCATGGTCGGCTGGTCTTTTTTGATCAAAGCCTGCTCTAGAAACAGCGGTTATGGCCCGGGTCTACCCTGAACATACTGTCTACACAGCCGGATGGCTTCAGCAGGATCCAGTGTCTGGGCGTCAGCTCCCACCTTCCTCCTGGCAAACTCAGTTGTGACCCCTCCACCGATGAGCACAAAGGTGTCCTTCCGGAGTCCCTCCTCCACCAAAAGGGAAATGGTCTCCCCCATCGATACGAGGGCGGGGGTGATAAGCGCGGAGATGGCAAGGATAGCGGCCGCTGCCTCCTTGAGCTCCTTGATAAATCTTTCAGGAGCAACATCAACGCCGAGGTCATAAACTGTAAAGCCCTGGGCCCGCATCATGGTTACCACGAGGTTCTTCCCCAAATCATGGATATCGCCTCGAGCGGTACCAAAGACTACCCCTACTTGGGAATCCTCAGCGACCTGGTCTGACTTGAGGAGTGGCTGGAGGATAGCGCTGACGGCCTTAAAGACCTCGGCAGAATAGATGAGCTCGCTTAAGAAGAACTCACCTGTCTCGAAGCGCTTTCCTACCTCCTCCATTGCTTCGCGGCATTCGTTCAGGAGAGAGAGCGGATCTGCTCCAGATCGAACCTCGCTCTCCACAAGCTCAATAGCGTCCTGCCGCTTCATGCCCAGGAATGCCTCTCTCACTTTCCCTTCGGGCGCCATCTCCCTCTCCTCTTAAGACCTCCTGTATAGGTCTTTGCCACCTCGATCATCATCTTCACATTTTCAAACTTGGCATCAACAGGGCACTCGCAGCCAGTGGTCAGAAAGAATCCTCCTCCCCTTCCCACCACGTCGATGAGCCTCTGACAGTAGTCGCGGACTTCCTCAGGGGTTCCTAACGTCAGGAGGGAAGCAGGGACATCACCGCTGATGCACATATGTCCGCCGAGGATCTCCTTCGCCTTGAAGATATCTGTCGTTCCGTCCAGATCGCAGACGCATTTGCCTTTGGGCAGTTGTTTCAAATATGGAAGATTCAGGCCCCAATCAGTGTCGAAATGGAACCATGGGGTCAGCCCCTCTGACACAAATGCATCGACATAACGTCGAAGATAGGGCCATTCGAATTGCTCGAAGATATCGAGGCGGTAATAGAATCCAGAGCCTCGCTCGAGTACGATAAAGACCAACGGGATCTTGGTCAGAGACGCCACATCCAAGGCGTTTTGGATAAGATCATCGCACGACGCATCCATAGCGGCTCTGACCTTTTCCGGAACCTCGTAGAGATCCATGGTAAACTGGGTGAGGGTTCGGCACATAGAAAAGGCCATGATAGAAGAATCCACATAGGCCCCAAAGAGAGGATATATGCCTTGGCTGTGGCATGCCTCCAGTTCTTTAATGTATTGGTTCAACAAACGGTTTTGAGTGGAGACGAGTTGCTCCATGCTACGGCCGCTCATCCTTTCATAGCGTTCACCCCAGAAGGCATTCCAGCCCAAAGCGGCCAGCTTATCATAATCGTCCCTCGTGAAGAGCTCCCTTTCGTCGATCTGATTCAGGGCATCCTCGGGAAGATCTCTTCCAGGGATCAGGTTCCTTGCAGGTGCTGAGCAAAATCTACCCCCGATCATAGGCCAATACAGGTTGGGTTTGTAGAGCTTGTCGAATCCTCCCAGATCGTTGAAGGTATCTACCATGGCCTTAAAGCCCTTGTCGAGCTCGCGCCATGCCTCCCCCTGGGTCAGGCCCTGGCAACGAACGGCGAAGGCGGTCATCAACGGCATGACAGGCACCCTGTCCGGTTGTTCAAGGGCCACAACCGCTTCAAACCGCTCCTGTCTCGACATGGTCTCCGGGATCATCGTGTCTCTCCTGTGCTTCTGCAGGAAAGAATGGAGAGCGAGGGGAACCTCAAATCGAAGGCACCTAAAAAAAGCCCCACCGAAGTAGGGCCTGGGCATGGAAGCACTTGGTTTTGTGTGGTGCCGAAGGCGGGAATCGAACCCGCACAGGCATACACCCACTAAGTCCTGAACCTAGCGCGTCTACCAATTCCGCCACTTCGGCAAAAAACTACCTTGCTATGTCTCATGAAAACATTTACCCTTATGGGTACCATTTGTCAACAATTTTAGTGCCCTATCACTTAAATTTAATGGAGTCCGTGATGACGCAAGACCTGGAATCTCTATTGGATATTGCCAGACAAGCAGCTCGGCTAGGAGCAGAGAAGATACGGGAGATCTACCAGCAATACCTATCAGGCGGCAATATCGGCATCAGGGAAAAGGCCAAAGACAACCCCGTAACCCGTGCGGATATGGCCGCAAATCAGATTATTACACAAAGGCTGAAGAGTGTCTTTCCTGACCATGCTGTTCTCACAGAGGAGGACGCGGATACGTGGGGCAAAACCGGATCTGAATGGGTCTGGATGGTTGACCCCCTGGATGGCACGAGCGATTTCATCAAGGCCAATGGTGAATTTGTTACCATGGTTGGGCTTACCCATTTTGGTAAACCGACCGTTGGCGTAGTAGTAGAGCCAGCTACTGGATTGGAGCTTTACGCGTGTAAGGGTTTGGGCACCTATAAGAGCCGGCTCTCTGGGGAAGGAAGGCCATCAAGGGTGAAGATTTCAGAGACTGCTGACCCAAAGCACCTGCGTCTTGCCGTCAGTCGTTCACACAGGGACCCCAGGGTAGACGAATTCATCCAATTGCTAAAGGTCCAAGATGTGATTTCCTCAGGAAGCGTGGGCAGAAAGGTGGCCTTAGTTATTAGCGGAGAGGCGGATATCTATGTGCACCCTGCCAGGGGAACGAAGCTATGGGATACCTGCGCCCCTGAAGTCATTGTCTCCGAGGCAGGAGGAGTTCTCCTCTCAGGCATGGGGGAGCCCATAGCCTATCTGAGGCCATCCAATGACATCGAAAACCCTTATGGGTTGCTCGTATGCCCAAGGCATATTCTGGATAAGGTAATCTGGGCATCGAAAAAAGCGTGGGGATTGATATAGCGTAAAAACAACAACTCATGTAATAGACTTAATGTCGTTTATAAAACTCAACAATGGCCTCAGCAAGGGCATCTACCGTATATTCATCAGGCACTATCGTAACCTTGAGCCCTGCTTCGGTTGCCTTCTGAGCAGTCACCGGCCCTATACAGGCAACCTCAGCCTTTTGGACCTCCTCGTAGATCGGCTTACCTCGCAGTATGGCTAGAAGATTAGTAACAGTTGAGGGGCTTGTGAAGGTGATCATATCTATGGTGCCATCTTTAAATAACGCCCTCAGTCGGCCAGGACTGTAATCCGGCCGCACTGTCTGATATGCCTCAACTTCATCCACCAGGGCCCCCAGGGTCTTGAGTTTCTTTGGAATATAGTCTCTAACCAGTGCAGGCCGTGGCAGGAGGACCCTTTTTCCATCGAGGGTGTATTGTTTCAACGCCTCCACAGTTTCCTCTGCCCTGAACTTATGCGGAATTACATCGGGCCTAATCCCCTTTGCCATTAGACTTGTCGCAGTCTTGGGTCCTATAGCGGCGATCTTAGTCCCGTTAAGATACCGTGCATCTTTTTGTGCACCATACAATCGTTGAAAGAAGTAGTTGACCCCGTTGACACTGGTAAATACTATCCAGTCATATCTCGAGAGATCCCCTATTGCCTTATCCAGTTCCTTCCAGCTTGCAGGGGGTACTATCGCTATGGTTGGAAGCAGTATACACTGGGCACCTAACTCGGACAGGGCCCTGATAAATTCGGTGGCCTGATCACGCGGTCTGGTAACCACGATCCTCTTGCCAAACAATGGCCTCGATTTAAACCAATTGAGATGATTCCTCAGGTTTACCACATCACCGACTACGATTACCCCTGGCGGTGTAAGATCCGCATCCTTCGCCTTATGGCTGATGTTGGAAAGCGTTCCGGCCACTGTCTTTTGGTTCGGCGTCGTCCCACTGCCTATAACAGCCACTGGAGAATTTGACGGCCGACCATTGGTTATCAATGCCCGCGCTATCCTCTCCAAGTTGCCAATCCCCATAAGGAATACGAGGGTCCCCGAGGACTTCGCCAGCGCATCCCAATTGATGCCCGACTCTCCCTTGGTGGGATCCTCATGTCCGGTTATAAAGCAGACAGTTGAGGAGTACTCTCTGTGTGTCAAGGGTATTCCCGCATAAGCGGGGACTGCTATTGCCGAGGTAACCCCAGGAACTACCTCAAACCCTATCCCTGCCTTGGAGAGCTCAGCTGCCTCCTCACCACCTCTCCCAAAGATAAATGGGTCTCCTCCCTTCAACCTTGCGACCACTAGACCCCTCTTTGCCCTTTCAATGAGCAGGTTGTTTATCTCCTCCTGGCTCATTGTATGCCTTCCACTACGTTTGCCCACATAGATAGTTTCCCTAGCTCTGTCTCCCAAGGATAAAAGGGATTCGCTTACAAGGTAATCGTAAACGATGACATCAGCCCTTTGAAGGCATTCCCTTCCCCTCACAGTAATGAGGTCAGGATTGCCCGGGCCGGCCCCTATAAGGTAAACCATCCCCTTCACCTTATCGCTCGAGTCATTCACCGGTTGCTCCATTGGTAGACCATTTTCCATAGATTTCATCTAGGATTTTGCTTGCCCCTGCATCTAAAAGCCTGCGGGCCAGGGTTGCTCCAAGTTCTCGTGCGTTTTCAGCTGGACCGAAGACCAGATCCCGAAATATAGTGCTTCCATCGGAGTTAGCTACAAGGCCCGCTAGATGTACAGCGCCATCCTCAAATCTTGCATACCCAGCCACGGGGACCTGACAGCCACCTCTTAGCCCCATCAGGAATGAACGCTCAGCTTCTAGCGCTACCCTCGTTGGATAATGATCTAAAAATGCCAACCTATCCCTTGTTTCATGATCATCCTGCCGTAACTCAAGGCCGAGGGCACCTTGCCCAATAGCCGGCAACATGAGATCAAAGGGGAGGAATTGGGTTATCCTATCCTCATAACCCAATCTCTTTAGACCAGCTGCGGCAACAACAATTGCATGGATATCAGCTGTATGCAATTTTCTGATCCTGGTCCCCAGGTTTCCCCTTAGAGGGACTATTTTTAGATCTGGTCGGAAATGGAGAAGCTGGGCAGAACGCCTCAAACTACTCGTACCTATAGGGGAGTCCTCCAGCAGGTCTTCGAGGGGCCTGTTGTCCTTGGAGATCACAACATCATGTGGGTCTTCCCTCTCGGGGATAATTCCAATATACAGTTTATCCGGTAGCTCGGCGGGAACATCCTTGAGGCTATGGACGGCCACATCTATCTTTCTCCTTATAAGGGCCTGCTCTATCTCTTTTACGAATAGCCCCTTTCCGCCGATAGTGCTCAGCGGCTTACCCAGTATCCTATCACCCCTGGTCCTTATCTTAATTACATGGACCCGGATATCAGGATCTCGTGCTGAGATCCTATCGACTACCCACCTGGTCTGCGCAAGGGCCAGTTGACTTGCCCGTGTACCAATCCTGATGACCATAGTTACGGAGATTGTCTTGAAATTATGAACCGGGCGAGTTCGAGATCCTGAGGTGTGGTTACTTTTATATTCTGCTCCTCACCTTCGATTATCTTTACTGGGATCTCCATTTTCTCGATCAGAAAGGCATCATCTGGTGCCTCTTCCCACCCATGAATCAGTGCCTGTTGATGAGCCAGGTTTATATCCTCCCACCGAAAGATCTGGGGCGTCTGAATCAACCATAAGCGCCTTCGATCAATTGATCTGAGGACCCTGCCCTGACTATCTATCTCCTTAACCGTTTCTTTAATGGGGAGGCCCGTAATCACTGCCCGAAATCTCCTAGCAGCCTTGATTACCCTTGCCAAGAGCCCACTTGTAACCAAAGGCCTGACACCATCGTGGATGAGCACCCACCGACAGCAATTAGCGACAGCCTCAACTCCTCTCCTTACCGAATCCTGCCTTCTTTCCCCCCCAGCAATGACCTTAAAGACCTTGGTCAGTCCATACCTATCCACTATCTCCCTGAGGCAATAATCAACATCACCGTGGGGAATTACGACCACAGTCTTGTCAACCAAATCACATTCTTGAAAATGGTTCAGCGTCACTGCTAAGACTGGCTTCCCGCACAGATCTACAAATTGCTTAGCCCTGCTCAAACCCATCCTCGTCCCCGAGCCTGCGGCGGGAATAATTGCAATTACCTGGTTGGGAAAATCAGTGCTGTCTTGGCTGACCATGGCTATAAGCAGGTCTTATCCCTGAGAAGTGAACTTGAAGGGGTGGGGATGTACTGTGAGGGTCTAAGCCTGGGATAGCTTTCTCGTCCTTTTCTTTACTCTATTTATCCTCCTCCTCAGGATCTCGATCATCCGCCTATCCTTTTCCTCCCTGGCCTCTTCTCTTTTTCTCTTCAGCTCAACGAGCTTTGCCTTCAGCTGCTTGACAGTGACTCCTGCCTTCTCAACCTTCTCTCTCAGGGGCTTTTCTTCTTTGATTCCCCTTGCCTCTTTAATTGCCGCCAACAGCTCAGCCTTCTTCATTGCATGGACGCCAACCAAATCGGCAGTTTCAGCGGCTACCGCCCTCAGCTCCTTCACGGTCATCTGTTCCAGATCCTTTTCTTTTCTATCCTGTGTTTCCTTTGCCCCCATATGTATCTCCTTACATTACCCTTTCCTCAAAAACGGCTTGAACAGATCAATTGGGATTGGAAAGAGGGTCGTTGAGTTGCTTTCAGCTGAGACCTCCCTCAGGGTCTGAAGGTATCTGAGCTGAAGGGCATTGGGAAAGTCCTGGATCTTCTCGGCTGCCTCTGCCAGCTTGGTGGCTGCCTGAAACTCACCCTCGGCATTGATGACCTTTGCCCTCCGCTCCCTCTCGGCCTCTGCCTGCTTGGCCATGGCCCGCTGCATCTCGGTGGGCAGATCGATGTGTTTTACCTCCACAGTGGAGACCTTGATGCCCCAGGGATCGGTGTGTTTGTCGAGGATGGTCTGGAGCTGGGTGTTGATCTTATCACGCTCTGCCAGGAGCTCATCGAGCTCCACCTGTCCACACACACTCCTTAAGGTTGTCTGGGCAAGCTGGGAGGTGGCAAACAGGTAGTTCTCCACCTCAATGACGGCATTGTTGGGGTTCATGACCCTGAAGTAGATAACCGCATTGACCTTTAGCGACACATTATCCCTGGTGATCACATCCTGGGAGGGCACATCCATGGTCACCAGCCTCAGGCTCACCTTCAGCAACTTATCAACAATCGGGATGATGATGATGAGGCCAGGTCCCTTGGTGTCTATTACCCTCCCTAACCGAAAGATCACACCCCTTTCATACTCCCTCAGCACCTTGATGGCTGCGCTGAGGAACAGTATGAGTATGACGATTGCAAGGATGTAGAACATGGTAAGCTCCTTTAGCTATCTATTGCACCATGCAATAGGGAATCCATCTCCTGCAAGAGACTAAGCCTGAGAAACTATCCCCGGTAGACCGATTAAACCATGCGGGCGAATGAAATGCCCTATCGGAATTAGATCTCTAAGAGCAATTTTCCTCAGCTACTCCAAAATCTCCAGGACACATCTCTTTTTCATCTTGGCCGAGGCCGCACCAAGTATAGTTCTTATCGCTACGGCGGTTCTTCCTTGTTTGCCGATTATCTTGCCCAAATCCTCTTTGGCTACCCTGAGTTCAATCACAGAGGTCTGTTCTCCCTCTATTTCCGTGACCATGACTTCCTCTGACTTATCTACGAGCGCCTTGGCTATATATGCGATCAAATCCTTCATCTCAACTCACCTCCGTCTTTGATTTCACGACCACGTCACTTCAATTTGCCGTTGAAGGAGATTTCAGTAACCCCTGTTTCTTTCGTGCAACCGTAGAAAGTCCAGTGATAACCATTTCCCTTTGGTTATGGTCATTATAGAGTAAGGGCGCTTATGCCTCGATGGAGAGTGATCTCAGCCCTGTATCCTGGTAAGCGATTATCTTGGCCTTATGGTGGGTGCAGCTACTATTGGTAGTGTTGCCCCTTACATCTTGTATTTGCCAAAATCCTCTCGCTTGAGTTTTTCAAGGATATCCTGCCACTTCTTTCCTTGCTCACTCTTATCCACAGCCATACTTTCCTTGCTCGCCTCGATCTGCTTAGATTTCTTCAGTACCTCTTCCGACACAAATATAGGCGCCCTAGTCCTCAGGGCTAAGGCAATAGCATCACTTGGCCGGGAATCTATTGATAAGGTTTCACCCCTGTTCGTGACGTGAATAAGCGCATAGTATGTATTATCTCTGAGGTCACAGATCTCTATCTTATTTACCTTGATATCCGCCTTATCCATCATATCTTTCAAAAGGTCATGTGTCATGGGCCTGGAAAACCTTACACCTTCTATCTCACTTGCAATCGCCGTTGCCTCAAGCAGGCCTATCCAAATAGGTAGAGTTTGTTTCCCTTCAATCTCTTCCAAGATAATTATCGGACTATTCGTCACTAGGTCCATAGTTATTGAAGATATTATCATCGCTTTGAGCATAAGATTTCCTCCCTACAGTATTTTAAATTCGTGGATAGACTCTATGTCACCGGTAAAACAGTATATAGCTGAATAACGTCAACCGAAAAGGGGGCCGCCGAATTTAAATGCATATGAGGTGAGGTTTCA
>JABXJZ010000266.1 GCA_013375335.1 Desulfobacterales bacterium | reverse complement strand
AAGTGACGTCGCATGTTACCCTTAAAAAATAGCAGAGAACCGCTTGGTAAAAGTTTGGAAGTACACCCTGTTACCTTTTCCCTGCCTGCCGGGAGGCAGGAATGGAATATATCAGTTCACATTCCTTTTCTCGAGATCGTCTGCCACATCCTTTAGATCGAGAGACTCCAGGGTGGCGCGCGTAGGCACCCCTGTGGTCAGGTCCCAGCCGCGCAGTTTGTAGTAACGGTCCTTCATCACCTCGAAATTGCTTCGATCCATTGTAATGCCGCCGAAATGGCCATCAGGCGCCAAATCGGTAAAATACTGTGCGGGAAGGGTGTCGTGTTCTCGCCGAAGTCCCTCCCGACAGTTGAAAGCGCGCTCGAGTTGACGCACCCGCTGTTGGTAAACGGATAGCTCGTTAGCGGTTATCTCTTTGCCCAGACCCACCGAGAGCACCTCAGCGTGCACGTCCGATGTTAACGGCAGACCATTGAACTCCGTGTGCCACTTGCAGCCCCCAATGATTTCGGCCCTCCCGATCGCATCCTCGGCCTCGGCGATCATCTTTGCCTTGCCCGCGTCCTCCATAGGGAAGGCCAACTGGATACCGGCAATTACCTCCGCGAAGTGTCCGTAGAACTGCGCCGATCTCTGTGTGACCTCCTCACTGTCGCCCGCGTATGTGAGGATGGTGTATTTCTCGGACCCGCGGCCGATCGACCGAGCAGCGCGCATCAGACCCTCTGCAAGGATGTCTCCAAACCCTTCGCGTCTGGCAATTATTTTCGCCAGTCTAAGATATGCCTCGCTGTTTCCCCTTGCAAGTGGGAAGCCGACATCCTTTTCATCAATGATGCCCTGTTCGAACAATTCGGTCACCCAGGCTGTTATGTCGCCCAAGGAACCGGCATCGTACCCGTACTTGTTGATGCACAGCGCCAACTCCCGCCATATCGTCATATCACGGACGCCGATCTTGTTCGCCATCTCGGCATACCATTTATAGTAGACGACGCCATCCCGAATGGCCGAGGTCTCGTATTCCTCTTCGCAGCGCGTCGGGCAACTGAAGCAGGTCGTCTTCTGGCGCCCCTCGTCTTGCCGATACCTTTGGATAGAGATAGTTTTATCGGGGTTGCTCACCTTCAGCGCCTCGAGTGTGCGCGCACACACTTCGTAAAAACGCTCTGGTCTGGCAACATGAAGTCCCCCTGTCCCGTGCACGGTAACCGCCTTAAGTTTTTTCGAGCCCATGACTGCGCCAAGACCGGTCTGTCTTGCTGAATCCCTCAACTCGCCGATGATTGTGGCGAAGCGGATCACCTTCTCTCCTGCTGGCCCGATGCACGCCCACTTGATCTCCTCATCTTTCAGCTCCTTGCGCAGGGCCTTCGGTGTCTCATATGTGTCCAGCCCCCAGATGTCAGCCGCCGACCGGATCGTCACTTTCTCATTGTCGATTGCCATGTAGACCGGCTCCTTCGCCTGCCCGGTGATCACCAAGTGATCATAACCGGCGTACTTCAGCTCTGGCGCAAACGAGCCTCTGAAACTACTCACACCGAGTAGACCGGTAAGTGGTGATTTGCTGGAGACATTGCAGCGTCCAGAGCCCGGCATCATGGTGCCGGTAAGCGGGCCGGTATTAAAGCTTAGCGCGTTATCGGGTCCCAGTGGATCGATGGATGGGAGGCCCGACTTCTCCCATACGATCCGGACGCCGATTCCTTTGCCACCCAGGAACCTCCCTGTATAGGCGGCTGTCGGTGTAGTCCAGACCTTCCCCTGGGTCAGGTCCACCCATAGGATCTTACCTGCATAGAGGTAGTCGCTCTTCATGCTTTTGTGCCTCAGCCCCGAATCATCCGCTGGAGATTGATAAACACCTCCAACTTCCGCCGCTGCTCTGCGATCGTTAACTTGTCTTCCGGCACATACCTCAGCGAACCCGTGGGGCAGTGCTTCACGCAAAGCGGATCCCCCTCGCATTGGTCACACCGGTAGGCCACCCGTGTCACCAGATCCAGTTCGGATGCCCCAAATGGGCATGCCCATACGCACGCAGAGCAGCCGATGCATTTCTCTGCGGCCACCAGGCGCGCACCAGCCGGCCCTCCCTCAAAGATTGCACCGGTCGGGCAGGCCAGCCTGCAGGCCGGAACCTCACACTGCATGCAAAGAACCGGGACACTGTCAATCCACCCGTCCGTCTCTTCTGATACCACCCGTAGTCTTGCCCGTTCGGGCCAGCAGGCACCGGTGTGACTAAGACTGCAGACTATTTCACAGATTCGGCAACCCGTGCATGTTTTGGATTCGATGCTGATGAAGTACCCCATGGTTCGCTCTTACCCGGCAGAAATCGAAGGAGTCTTCCCCAGAACCTGCCGGACTGATATAAAATATTGATAGGAAGTCGCTCGTAAAGCAACTTCCTATCAATTTGGTCTAAAACTGAAAGGGTATATCATTTCTTATTGTCGTTGACTATAGATCGATTTGTCTCAGGGTAACTCTGATTCTAAGGCTAAAGCCTGTTTGTGAGCAGTAGTGATTTTCTCTGCGGCAGTTCTCGTTTTGGAGATACTCACCCGGTCAGCCTCTAAATAATCCACGGCCTTGACCTCACAGAACCGAACGCACTGCGGATCTCCGTCACAGAAATCGCACTTAAAGACCTTCCGATCAATAACGTTAAAATTCATTGCGCCGAAAGGACAGACCGTTACGCAGGACCGGCAGCCAATGCATTTATCTTGATTTACCATGACCCGGTTAAGTTCTTCATCCCGGGAAATGGCATTCGTAGGGCAGATGATCATACAGGGAGCATCCTGACACTGCTGGCAGGCCATAGGGATATAAACCCCTTCTGACTCCCATTTTATCACCTTAATCCGGCTTCGGGCAGCGTTTGAGACGCCATCATGGAAAACTGAGCAAACAAC
>JABXJZ010000265.1 GCA_013375335.1 Desulfobacterales bacterium | reverse complement strand
ATCCACATGGCCAGATCAAAAGATACGGAAATGAGGCAAAAGGCGCAAGACGGCGGAACAATAACAACGCTCCTTGCCCTGGCGCTTGAAGAGGGAATGATTGACGTCGTGGTATGCACCAAGATGGATGAAGAAAAAGTGGCACGGGGTTACCTGGCTCGGAGCAGAGAGGAGTTGCTTCGGTGCGCTGGCTCAAGTTACGAGGCCAGCTTCGCTCTCGAGGCCTATAGAAACATTCCCAAGGAGAGCACCGAAAGACTGGCAGTCGTTGGCTTGGGCTGTCAAGTCGAGGCCCTAGGCAAGATAAGAACCGACCCGGCCAAAAACAGCGTAAGTCCAGATAATATTAAACTGACCTTGGGCCTGTTTTGTGGTTGGGCCCTGCGCCCAGATATCTTTCATCCCTATCTCAGCGGAATTTGTGATCCCTCACAGGCGGTTAAATTCGATATTCCCCATACCCCATACTATACATTTGATGTGTATACAAAGTCTGACAGAAAATCAGTCTCACTTGACGAGATCAGACCCTATATTAATGAGGCCTGTCAGTACTGCTTGGATATGACAGCGGAGTTTTCAGATATCTCCGTTGGCTCCGCAGGATCCAAATATCCTGGATGGAATACTGTCATTGTCCGCACAAACACAGGCGCCAATCTTGTGAATATGGCCAAGGCAAAGGGGATCCTCGAGACCCAGGCCTTACCCGACCAAAGACTGGCCCACTTAAAGACGGTTGCGCTCAACAGGAAGAAGACGGCATTAAAGAATATTGCCCGAAAGACCGGCGACAAAAAAGATCTCCTCTACGTGGGCGGTCTCCCTGAGGGTATGGCTGAAAGGCTTTTAGAAAGCTAAGTAAGTACTATTTCTCCAAGCAGGGGGTAGACGAATGGCAGATATCGCAATGGATAAGCCCGGAGCTACTGTGCTTTTAATGGGCAATGAAGCTGTGGCCCGAGGCGCTATCGAAGCTGGCATAGGCGTTGCAGCCGCCTATCCCGGGAGCCCTTCCTCTGAGGTCCTTACTACGATCGCCAGTGCTGCCAAGCAGAGGAATATCCATGCGGAGTGGTCCGCAAATGAGAAGGTAGCCATGGAGGTAGCTGGCGGCGCATCTTTTGCGGGCATACGCTCTTTTTGTTCAATGAAACAGAATGGGGCAAATGTGTCTGCTGACTTCATAGTCAACGCAAATATGACAGGCATAGGTATCGCCGGAATGGTGGTCTTTATCTCTGATGATCCGGGCGGTTTGACCAGCAACAACGAAGAGGACTCAAGGACTATAACTAAATGGCTCGATAATCCCCTTCTGGAACCGAGTAGCGCCCAAGAGGCCAAGGAAATGATAAAGTGGGCCTTCGAGGTCTCCGAGGCGGTGAACCTCATAACCTTCGTTCGAGGGGTAACCCGTATCTCATACACCAGAAGTAATGTGGTGCTGGGTGAGCTGCCCGAAAAGAAGGAGAAAAAGGCCTATTTTTCCGACCTGTGGGATATGTATAACCCCAAAAAGAGCAAATTTACATCAGGTCCGTTTCCCATCTTCCACAAACCACTGCACGAAAAACTCGAAAAGGCACGAGAAATCTTCGAGCACTCTCCCTTTAATCAGTATGTAGGGCCAGAGCACCCGGAGTTGCTGATTATAACCTGTGGCGCCTGCACATCTTACTGTACCGAAGCCGTGGATGAATTGAAGGCTCATGAACGGGTGGGAATCCTGAAACTGGGTACCACCTGGCCGCTCCCAGAGAAACTCGTCGCCAGGCATTTGAGTACCACAGAGAAGGTCTTATTCGTTGAGGAGATGGACCCCTTTGTGGAACGAAGCGTTATGGAATTGGCCGCCAGTTTGCTTCCCTCTGCGTGCAACCTCACCTTTTACGGTAAACGGTCAGGACACCTAGCACCCTATAACGAACAAAGCACAAACCTGGTGATTAACGCGTTAGTGGACATCCTGGACACTACCTACCAACCGCGAGACCTTACCTATGATAGCCAGGCGAAGGAGGCAGGTCAAATTGTACCGGATCGTCCCATTAACATGTGTGCTGGTTGCCCTCATCGGGCCACCTTTTGGGCAGTAAAGAAGGCGCTTCAGCTGGACGGGCGTAAGGGATTTGTGTGCGGTGACATCGGCTGTTATGCCATGAGTTTTGCTGCTCCGGGCTTTTTCCAGTCGAGGACGATGCACGCCATGGGATCAGGGGCTGGTGTGGCGAATGGATTGGGGAACTTAAAGCAATTCGGCTTTGATCAACCAGTAATCGCTGTGACAGGTGATTCAACGTTTTACCATGCTGTTTTGCCGGCCTTGGTCAATGGGGTTTACAACAATTCCAACTTTATTCTCCTCATCCTTGATAACAGCGCCACCGCTATGACCGGTTTCCAACCCCATCCTGGTACCGGACTGCTTGCTACAGGGGACCCGGCAGAAGTGGTAGACATGGAGGCCATCTGCCGGGCTGTGGGTGCGGAGGTTGAGGTCTGTGATCCCTTTGACCTGGAAAATACCACGAACACCCTGCTGAACATGATGAGGAAAGACAGCGGCACCAGGGCGATAATAATGCGACATATGTGCCAGTTGGTAAAAGCCAGGAGAAAGATCCCCAATAAATACAAGATGCATGTCGACACGGAAACGTGTCTGGGGAATACATGTGGCTGTGACAACCTCTGCACCAGGGTATTCGGATGTCCCGGACTGATCGTGGATAAGGAAACCGGTAAGGCTGCCATAGACGAGGCCCTTTGCGTGGGATGCGGACTATGTGCGGACATATGTCCCGCCATTGCCATTATTAGGGAAGAGGCAATCTGATGAGTAAGATGATATTAGAAAAGGAACCGTTTAACCTTATTATCGCCGGCGTTGGCGGTCAAGGTAACGTGCTGTTGTCCGCATTTGTCGGCTCAGC
>JABXJZ010000264.1 GCA_013375335.1 Desulfobacterales bacterium | reverse complement strand
CATGGTTGAGCACAATTACGAGCTGGCTAAAAGATATTTCTCCTACGAGGTCTTGGAAGAGAAATTACTGCACCTGATCCGTACATTTGGATAGGAGACCACGGATGAGGCAGTTCAAAATTGCCCTATTGCATTATACCTGTCCTCCAATCGTCGGTGGGGTGGAGGAAGTCATCCGACAGCATGCCTCGCTCTTTAACCGCTATAACCATATGGTAAAGATATTTGCTGGCGATGGTGCCAGATCAACTGATGAATATGATGTGGAAACCAACCCTCTGCTGAGTTCTCGCAACCCCAGAATCCTTCAGATCCACGAAAACCTGGCGGAACAATCTCGTGATTTGGGATCCTGTTCAGAGGAGATTTTCAACTATCTTGCCCGGGCTTTAGAGAACTTTGATGTCCTTATTGCCCACAATGTCCTCACCATGGCCTATAATCTTCCTCTAACCCTTGCCGTTCACAGACTGGCGAATAACGGGACTATAAAGGTCGTAAGCTGGAACCACGATTCTCCCCACTTTTATGTGCCGCCTCCCATTGATTTAAGAAGCCAGCAGTGGCATATCCTGAAAAAATACAATCCGAACATACACTATGTTACCATTTCACAAGAAAGGAAAACTCAGTTTCAAGATTTGTATGGCGTCAGTGGAATCGATGTTATTCCGGATGGAATCGATCCCGTGCGCCTGTTCAATCTGGATACCAATACCATAAGGATGATTCGGGCCGAGCATCTCTTCGAGGCAGACCTTCTCATGGTGCAGCCGTGTAGGTTGCATCTCCGGAAAAACATTGAGCTTTCTATCCGTGTTATAAGGGCCTTGCAGGATAAGGGATTACGTGCCCGGTTGCTCCTCACGGGCGTATACAACCCCCACGAAAAAAAGACAATCGAGTATTACCATAAAACAAAAAAGCTAGCCGAACAGCTAAACGTCGAACGCGACATCCTGATTGTAGCGGAATATTTCTCAGAAGGAGGAAAGGACTTGACAGGGGACACCATCATAGTCAGGGATTTCTACCTGATTGCCGATTTATTGTTTCTGCCCAGTCTCCAGGAAGGGTTCGGTATTCCCCTTCTGGAGGCAGGGATGTTAAAGGTACCCATTGTCTGTTCTGATATCCCCCCTTTTAAGGAGATCTGCAAGGAAAATGTCCAGTATTTCTCTTTAAAAGACTCGCCTGCTAAAATTGCAGATGAGATTCTCGCCTTTATCAATGGTCTCAAGCCCCACAGGATGTTCCACCATACTATCCAGAATTATCTGTGGGATAATATCTATCACAGGATGTTATTGCCATTTCTTGAAAGGGTTATCGGTTAGAAAAGCTAATGAAACCTTCATTGGAAAAGCTTATATGTAGCCACACATAAGACTTCCCTAAGACCTCATTTTCACGAGAAAACGGAAAATACCCCCCTATTTCATGGATTAATGGAAAACGCAAGAGAAACGCACCCTCAACCTCTTCCCCTCCTTATTACCTTCCCTCCGAATCTCCTTCTGATCTCATCCACAGCCTCGTCGGTCTTTCGTTCCTTCTGCTCTTTGCCCCGTAACGTAAAGAAGGAACTCTGAGCCTCTTCTTTGGTCACTTCCAGGTTGGAGACAGCAACCCCTATGAGACGAACTTTTCTCCTTAGAGGGTAATTTGAGAGCAGTTTGACGGCGGAATCCGATATGATCTTGGTGCTATTTGTAGAGTGGGAGATGGTAAGGCTTTTGCTCATCTCCGAAAAATCATCGAGTTTTATCTTTAAGGTGATAGTTCTTGCGTTGAATCCCCCCTTTCTCAATCTGCATGCCACGTTATCCGCATGGGAGGCGACCAAGGCCTTCAAGTAGGTGAGGTCGTCCGTATCTGATTGAAGGGTTTCCTCTGAACTAATGGACTTGACCTCTCTAGAGGGAACTACAGGAGAGTCGTCTATCCCTCTTGCAAGTTCATGCAGCCTAAGGCCGAACTTTCCAAAGCCCTTCAAAAGTCGCTCTTTGTGAAACCTCTTTAAATCCCCAACCGTTTTGATCCCATAATGCCTTAGGCCTTCTAGTGTCCTTTTTCCAACGCCAGGGATCTTTTCAACAGGCAATCTCGATAGAAATGCGTCCACCTCATCTCGTGACAGTATGGTCAAACCATCCGGCTTGTGCATGTCAGATGCAACCTTGGCCAGAAACTTGTTAGGGGCTATACCTATGGAACAAGTCAGGCCTGTCTCTTTAGCTATTCTCGCCTTTATGTGCCTGGCTATCTCCTTGGCACCCCCAAGAAGGGCTTCGCAACCCGTAACATCTAGGTACGCTTCATCAATAGACACCTGTTCAACGAGAGGGGTAAAAACCTTTAATATATCCACGACCTTTCTAGAAACCTCTTGATACCTATCCTTTCTTACCGGAAGAAAGATGCCCTGAGGGCATCTCTCCTTGGCCTTGAATATGGGCATAGCAGAGTGGACTCCAAATCTTCTGGCCTCATAACTGGCCGTAGAAACCACACCCCTACTGGTAGAGCCACCGACGATCACGGGTTTACCTTTTAGGGAGGGATTGTCCAGCACCTCGATCGCAGCAAAAAAGGCATCCATATCAATATGGACGATAGTCCTGGCCACAATTTCCACCAAGGTCAGACTTTATCATAGTGAGAGAATTGCATAGTGAAGGTGGCCCTCCCCTGAGAGGCAGAGCGCAGGCCTGTCGAATAGCCAAACATATTGGAAAGAGGCGCTGTAGCTGCCAGTATCTTGACTGTTCCTTTCGTCGTGATCCTTTCAATTCTGCCACCTCTGGTATTCAGGTCGCCTATCACATCGCCTACAAACTCCTCAGGAACGATTACCTCAACCTTCATAACAGGCTCCAAGAGAACGGGTGAGGCAAGCTCACAGGCCTCTTTGAAAGCCATCGATGCGACAATCTTGAAGGAAAGTGGGGTGG
>JABXJZ010000263.1 GCA_013375335.1 Desulfobacterales bacterium | reverse complement strand
GGTTGCCCAGAAGGGTCAGCAGGGAACGGAAAAAAGACTCAAACTGGAGCTCAAACTCGTCGCAGACATAGGTCTTATAGGATTACCTAATTCCGGCAAATCGACGCTTCTGTCACGTCTCTCCAGTGCACATCCCAAGATAGCTAACTACCCCTTTACAACCCTTGCCCCTAATTTAGGCGTTATTGTCTTCGATGACGAACAGCCCCTTACTATTGCCGATATTCCCGGTCTCATAAGGGGTGCGAGCAATGGCAGGGGTTTGGGGCATAGATTTTTACAACATATTGAGCGCACTTCCTTTCTCTTGCACGTGCTTGATATACATTGCCCGATATCTGGAGATGTACTCAAGGATTTTTTCATAGTGCAAGAGGAGTTAAAGCTATCCAATCCATCTCTGGTTGAAAAGGATCAGTCGATAGTGTTAAACAAGATTGACCTCGGTCCCACGGCTAAGAAAGGTATCGAGGAGACTTGCTGCTCCTTTAAGGGCATGGGCTACGAGTGCCTGCCCATCTCTGCCCTTACCGGAGAAGGAGTAGAGGATCTCAGAGACTTCTTGAGGAATAAGGTGCTCCCCTCATTAATCCCAGGTAAGGAAAATGGGCGATTCGAGGAAGGATTTTCTCCACTCCGCTAAAAGGGTCGTTATTAAGATCGGCAGCGGTGTGCTGACAGGAAAGGAGGGTCTCAATCAGGATGTTATACGCGCCCTGAGCGAGGATATCTGTCACCTTACGGAAGAAAGAGGGCTCGAGGTTATTCTCGTATCCTCAGGTGCCATTGCCTCAGGCCTAAAGAAGATGGGACTTTCTCACAGGCCGCAATCCATTTCCCAACAGCAGGCCGTTGCAGCAGTAGGTCAAAGCAGTTTGATGCTTGCCTATGAGGATGCCTTTAAGAGGTACGGCAGGAAAGTAGCTCAGGTATTGGTTACGAGGGATGATCTCGCCAATAGGAGGAGATACCTAAATACGCGAAATACCATCTTTACCCTCCTTAACTGGAAGGTGATCCCGATCATCAACGAAAACGATACCGTTGTGGTAGACGAGATAAAATTCGGCGACAATGATAATCTGAGTGCCATGATGGCTAACCTGGCTGGCGCTCACCTGGTTATTAACCTCACAAATATAGATGGTCTCTTTGATGATGATCCCAGGCTGAATAGAGATGCGCACCTGATTCCCTTGGTGGGAAAGGTGACGGGCAAAATAGAAAAAATTGCGTTCTCCATGCCAGGTCCTTTAGGAAGGGGTGGTATGGAAAGCAAGGTCAAGGCAGCCAGGGACGTAGCCATGTGTGGGATCCCGACCATTATCGCCAATGGCCTAAAGCGCGATATAATCAGTACGATCTTCGAGGGGAGGGAGGAGGGAACCCTCTTTTTGCCCCAGACTTCACCAATGCGAAGCCGCAAGCACTGGATAGCCTTTGCAAAGTCACCAAAGGGAAAGCTAATGGTAGACAGGGGTGCAGAAGATGCGCTGGTCAAGAAGGGGAAGAGCCTACTTCCCTCAGGTATAGTTGCCGTTTACGGAAGATTTACTATCGGAAATTCCGTAAGGATAGTAAACAGGGAAGAAGAGGACCTTGCCGTTGGACTTGTCAATTACGATTCAGCCGAGGTGGAAAAGATCCTGGGACTTAAGAGTTCTGAGATAGAAAAGGCATTAGGGTACAAACATTACGACGAGGTCATACACAAGGATAATCTTGTTCTAATAAGAGATCTGTAATCGTTTACCCTGTTAGAATGCCCCGTGCGGAAGCACGGGGATGGTATCCAAAATATTATTCCTCTTTTTCACACGGGGTATAATGCCCGGTGTGGAATCTAACAGGGTTTACTAACGCTTTGGAGGTAGGGAGTGGACCTTCGTGAGATGATAGAGGCCATGGCAGGAGATGCCAAGCGTTCTGCCGGGCTCTTGAGGGTTGCCAAACGGGGTGAAAAGGACACTGCCTTGGAATTCATGGCGGAGAATATCCTTTCCAGGAAAGAGGAGATAATTAAGACAAACACCAGGGATATCTCCCTGGCCAAGGAAAAGGGGCTGAATCCGGCAATGATAGATCGGTTAACTCTCGATGAGAAGACAATCGGCTCAATGGTTGCTGGAGTACGAGAAGTGGCTGCCCTTCCGGATCCTGTAGGTGAGGTAACAGGTATGTGGAAAAGACCAAATGGCTTGCAGGTGGGACGGGTCAGGATCCCCTTGGGAGTGATAGGCTTTATTTATGAGTCGAGGCCTAATGTAACGGTTGATGCGGCTGCGCTTTGCCTCAAATCAGGTAATGCAGTTCTATTAAAGGGTGGGTCTGAGGCCATAAACTCCAATCTAATTTTGAACGAGGTTCTCACAGAGGCCATCAGGAAGGCCAACCTACCGGAAAAATCCATCCAGGTCATCCCGTCAATTGAACATGAGGCAGTTGGTATTCTCCTGGGTATGGATGACTATATTGACGTGATCATTCCCAGGGGCGGCGAGGGTCTGATCTCCTATGTGGTGGAGCATTCAAGGGTTCCGGTGTTAAAGCATTTTAAGGGGGTCTGTCATGTCTACGTCGATGAATTTGCTGACTTAGACATGGCTCAAAGGATATGTTTTAACGCCAAGGTACAGAGACCCGGGGTCTGCAATGCGATGGAAACCATGTTGGTGCATAAGAAGGTCGCCCCCTCCTTTCTACCAGGGATGGCAGAGGCCTTCAAGAAAGCAGGAGTTGAGATAAGGGCCTGTGAGGAGTCCGTGAGGCTTGTTCCTGGCCTGAAATTAGCCACGGAAGGCGATTGGCCGGCGGAGTTTTTGGATCTCATCCTGGCTGTCAGGGTTGTTGAGGATTTGGATGAGGCCGCGGACCATATCGAAAGGTATGGCTCCAACCACACGGAGGCGATTGTTACCAATGACTACGAGAGAGCGAGGGAATTTCTGGAAAGGGT
>JABXJZ010000262.1 GCA_013375335.1 Desulfobacterales bacterium | reverse complement strand
CCGATAAATACCTTCCTCTATCAGCTCTTCTTCTCAATCCCCATCCTATTGGTCGTGAGCCTCATCCTCGAGCCACAATGGATCTACGGGATTGACCCTTATATTGTAGCCTCTATCTTCTATCAATCGGTCATTGTTGCCTTCATAAGCTACTTCATATGGTTCAGGCTGATACACAGCTATTCAGTAAGCAGGCTCTCTGCATTCACCTTCTTTACCCCCATCTTCGGGGTCCTCTTCGGCACCCTTTTCCTGGGCGAGGAATTCACCGTTTCCCTCATGGTGGGCCTTCCCCTGGTCTCCCTGGGGATCTTTTTCGTGAATTGGAAGAGAAGAGAGGCATAGGAAGAAAGGGCAAAGGACTCCTTAGGATGGTAAATTATGATTGTCAACCAGGCAAAAGGAGATCGCTCAGAGCTCCTTTTGCCAGTTTTTTAGAGATCTCAAAGGGATCTGGTCTCAGTAATGGACATATAACACTTCAGTCAAGAAAAACTGATCCCTTTATGAGGGAAGGCCCCTACCATTTTTTATTCACCACATAAATTCCCAGCGAAACCAAAAACAGCGAAAGTATCAGCCGAGGGGTCAGGGATTCATGGAGTAAAAATACTCCTGCAACAGTGGCAAACACCGGTGTTAAAAAGGTAAAAGCGGAAAGCCTGCTAACGGGGTAAGAGTGAACCAGGAAGAACCAGAGGAGATAACTTACAAAAGCAATCACGATCCCCTGATACGCCACGGAGACGAGGATCAAACCGTTGATTTGACCAATGGGCTGTTCCCGAAATATGGTGCTGAGAAGGAAGAGCACTGGGATGGAGAAAACCGTCTGCTACAAGAGAGTATGGTGATGGGATACCTTACCCACCAGGCGCCTTTTGATGTAAATGGTTGTGGCGGCCCAAAAATAGCTGCCATGAGGGCGAGTATATCGCCCAAGAGGTTGCCTAAAGAGGGAACGCCAGCATGTTCACTCAGGAGGAAGACAACCCCCCCCAAAGGCCAAGACCAAGCCCACCCCTTTGCCAAGATTTAACCGATCTCCCTCTAAGAAATAGTGGGCGCCTACCGCGTGGAAGAAAGGGGTTGTATACAGAAGGATCCAGGCGGATGAAGCCGTGGTGTAGAGGAGGGACAAGTAGAGAAGGCCAAATGCGACGCCGAAAAGAACTCCCACGATGAGGCCATCTAGGAGGCTTCCTGAGAAAAGGGCTATCCTCCTTAGCTTCATCCAGCCCACGAGGCATCCCGTTGCAATGACGGGCCGCACCCCTGCCCCGCAAATGGGAGCGATTCCCTAGTTGCTGACCTTAATGGCCACGGCGTTCAAACCCCACAACAAACAGAGACCCGTAAGCAATGAAGCCGCCGATAAATCGATTCTCTCCTTTCCCGAACCACCCTCCACTGAAATAACCCTCCCTTTCGCCCCTCCAAATCGAACGTCAGGTCGCCAAAAGAAGCATCCTAGTCAACATCTATCGGCGCAACATATTGACCATACGAGAAATTGTCCGGTGAGGCAATCGCTTTTTTCAGGATGTCCATCATGGCCTCCTTTTCCATTCTCCTCCCAACTCTCCGATCGTGAACTGCAAGGGATCACATGGGGTTTCTGAACAACAAGATAAGGTGTTCTGAAGAAATGTGAAGCCCACCGCTCTATTTGTGTTAACTACAGATATTCATAGCAATCTAACCATAGCTATGGGAGGATAGAGGAGTAAAAGCATAGCTTGATCGATCCACGGGGAAACGTAAAGGGTATGTAACGGCAAGACTGCCCCAAAACCTCGTTAAACTGTACGCCTATGCCTTCCCGTATGCCAAGGAAGACCTCGACGTGCAGGAAGGAGGGGATGTTCTCTTCTCCTTTACGGCCATGAGTTTGGAAACTAGCCGTATCTCGAGATAGTTCTTCATAGCTCATCGTTAATTGGCCAAAACATGATTTAATAGTAGGATATGGTTATGAAGCGATGAGGCTGGATACATGATCTATGCGCCATCTTTGTCTAGATGTATCAGCGTGCCAGTATAGGAGATACGATCGAACAATCCATCGAGAATATTAAAGAAGCTATTGAACTAATAGAGCGTTTACAGTATAAAATAGCTGCATACGTTCCAAAAAATATGGACTTCAATTTATCTATCACTTGAATAACAACCTTTTAATTTAGCCAATCATAGAAGATTCTTCTTAAGGCTTCTAAATTCTATTTAATAAAGAGAAGCGTTACCTATGACAGACCTTATCCTAGTTAATGCTAATGTGATCACTATGAATCCAGCCTTACCAAAGGGTCAACTTGTAGCCATCAAAAATGGCAAGATTCAAAGTGTGGGAAGAAATGATAGTCTTAAAGACCTAAGAAATTCGAAAACAGAAGTGATCGATTGTCATGGGAAAACAGTTTTACCGGGTTTTATTGATACCCACATCCACTTCCACGGTTTTGTCGAAAGCCTTGTGATACTCAACTTGGAACCTCGAAATAATGTGCGTTCTATCTCTGATATTCAAGATAACATTAGAGACTTATCCAAAGAATTACCACCAGGGACCTGGATAAGGGGCAGAGGATACAATGAATTCTATCTGACTGAAAAAAGGCATCCCACGCGATGGGATCTCGACTTGGCTACCTCCACCCACCCAATAAAATTGACTCATCGCTCAGGACGTGCTCATGTGTTAAATAGCTTAGCTTTGAAGCTTGTCAATATCTCAAAGGAAACAGCCGATCCAAAAGATGGTCTTATCGATCGGGTTATGGAGACTGGGGATCTAACAGGATTACTCTATGGTATGGGTGACTACCTTGCCAAAGTAATACCTCCTATTAATATCGATCATATGGAGCAAGGGGTAGAACTAGCAAATAACGAATTATGTTCCTTAGGTATAACATCAATTCATGATACCTCCCCAAGAAATAATCTCAATCGATGGGAA
>JABXJZ010000261.1 GCA_013375335.1 Desulfobacterales bacterium | reverse complement strand
AATCCGGCTGGGCTTATCCTTTTGGCGGGAGGGGCGACAGATGTCTTATTGAAGTCTAGCCTGATCTGGTTATCAACCTGTCTCAGGTGGTAGGGCACCATTTCCTTCAGCTCTATTTCCAGAGCGACCTGCCTTTCCGCGACCTTCACAATAGGCGTAATCCGGTTGACTGCCCCTTTGAAGTGGGAGGAGTCTATATATCGAGCTAGTTCAGGGATGATGGTGGCCCCCTTTATCTCCAAAAGCAAGGTAAGGGAGTCCTTCCGGCTTATTTCATACTGGGCCTTTTTGCTGGTCGTAACCGTAACCCTTGATTTGTCCGCGGGGAGCATGAAGAAGTCAATTCCGAGTATCTCATTCAGTTCGGTTTTGCCCGGCAAAAAGAAGAGGCGAGGTTCTTTAGGTCCTATTTCCTCCTCTTTGGCAGCCAAGACTTGCCCTTCCCCTTTCTCAGCAGGTTCTTTGGGAAAGACCAAGACCCTTATTGTCCTATCCTCTTTCTGAACGTCATATTCCACATCTCGGGAAAGGGCCGCGACAACCCGTGTAAGTGTGGGCTTCTCTTTAATGCTTTCAAAGTGGATAGCCTTTATGATCCCGCGATCTAAAACGGCGGGTCCAGTCAGTCCCTCGGCCAGGCTCGCATTTACATCCACTACGAGGCGTAACGGTTGAACCAACTTAAAGGCAGTATAGGTGACAGGTTGTGAGCTGGTTATGTTAATAGCTGTCCCTTTCTCAGAGGGGCCGGAAATAACGTTCACTGATTCGATCTGAGCAGCTCCCTCCTCTGCAATACCTGCTATCTCTCTCCTCGTGGGTGCTTGGGCACAGCTAACAATAAGATAGATGAGAGAAAAGGCGGTCAATAGGAGAACGCTGGTCCCTCTTCTCACGGTTATGTTGTCAGACATGCAAGCTCTCCTTCCCTCTATCTTACCATTTTGGATTAGTCTATAGATGGGAGCTTAATAGAGATGTCCTTCGGTATTCTTTCGCGACCCCTGATATCCAGGTAGTATTCCCTCACCACAACCTCTTTGTCCAGGATCTTAATGACCTGTCCCCCCTTATTCCCTACAGGGGTCCCCACCTTGATTACATGGCCGTCACCCTTTGAGTCCCGGAACAGGGCCCAATCTCCCTTTTTACTTAATACTATGGCCGAGAGGGTCAATTGGGAGACGTCAAGGGTCTCGAGATAGGTCTTTGGTTTTGCTTTTTCTTTTTCCTTTTCCTCTAACTCCCTCCTTACGACGATAAAGGACTTGAAAGGATCCACTTTATCAGCAGGATCGTAGGAATACTCCTCCCTTTCAGCTTCGGCCCCGACCTTGTCAGCCTGAACTTCCTCTTCTATGGGTTTCTTGGCTGGTTCGGTGATCTCTTTACTCTCCTTTGGAATCTTAAAGGTAGCCTTTTTGCTGGCCTGAGCATCAGTTATCGCAAGAAAGGCCGCAATGGTCACGATACCAAGTATGGAAAGCGGGATTATGCTATTTCTTCTTTTCTTGCACACCCTTGGCCTTTTTTTTCTCCTTGAACCTATAGGTTAGTGCCCTGCACTTAGTTCTAAGCGTGGTGGTGTCCGGCTTGGCTGGCTTCATACTGACATCGACGATGTTCACAATCCTGTCCATTTTTCCTATCTTGTCAAAGAACATAGCGACATCGTGATACCCGCCCATCACCTCCATGCTTACCGGTATCTCCACATACAGTTCTTCCTTCGGGACCTCCCTTTCCGGACTAAACAGGAGGAATTCTAAATGGGAATCATTTCCAAGCCTGGTAATGCTCTTTAATAGGCTCGGGATCTCACTAGTAGTAGGCAGGAGCCTAAGTGCTACTATCAATTGGTCTTGTAGCTCGGCGAGCTCCGCTTCAAGCTTTTCCAAATCCTTCTCCTTTTTTTTGGCATGGTCGATCTGCTTCTTTAATTTATCCAGTTCGGATTCTACAGTGGCTATCTCCTTTGTCTTCGGCGTGTATATAAAAGCAAAAAAGGTGCCAAGGAGGACAACGACTGTCACTACCAAGATGAGGACCCTATGTACCATCCTCAATTTGGATATCTTATCGAAATAGGCATCTAGGTCGATGGCCATGGTCGTTATCTTCTTCTCCTCTTTTTCTTTGTCTTTGGCGGCGCCTTCTGCTCTTGCTTAAAGGCGTAGGTCTGACACTTGAGGGCGAAATTCTTTAGATTGAGATTAAGCTCCTTTATCGCCTTTTGTTTTGTTCTGACTAATTCAACGGCCCTTACACTCTGTGTATCCTTCAACCTATTCATGAAATCCGCAACTGTCTCGTTATCCATTGCTGTTCCCTCTAAAACGAGCATCCCCTTATTTTCCTTAAGCGCGGTGAGCCACAGCTTATCTTTTGGTACGCTCGTGGCTATATCATCTAAGAGCCTGACTGGGCCGGTTTTGATCTTTTTCAATTCATTTATCTTCCCTAATTTTACGTCGATGTCGGCCTTTGTTTTCTCCAGGGTTCTTATCTTGACAGTGGTATCCCTATAGGAGGCAAGCTCTTTCCTTCTATCATCTCGATCCTGTCTTAAGGATTTTATCTCTTTGTTGAGAGCGACGTAGCTATAAGGATTATAGGGGAAGATACCCAATAAGAGGATAAGGAATACAGTAGAGAGGACATAGATAGTTACCTGTCTCCTTATATTTTCCTTTATCCTGGCAGCCCTGTAAGGAAGGAGATTGACTCTGATCATCTATCACCTATACTCCGTAATGCAAGGCCGACTGAGATAACAGCCAGAGGAGCGGCATAGCTTAAGTAGCCCGTATCGAACAATTTATCCTTGATTTCCAGGTTGGCGAAGGGGTTCAGCATCTCCACCTTCAAGCCGGTTTCTATGCCAATAAACTTACTGAACCCTGGAAGCATGCACGACCCCCCGCTAAGTAGGACGTCCTTAACTTTGACATCTGAAAACGTCGTTGTCAC
>JABXJZ010000042.1 GCA_013375335.1 Desulfobacterales bacterium | reverse complement strand
AAAACAGCCACAATTACTTCTTTCGCAGGCCTCCCTGACCATTTTCCCTATAGTTAAGTAGTCTTCAGTCTCCAGCAGACCTCCCCAGTCATCTCTATGGTTATCGAATCCAGCAGATATTCCCATTATGTCTGAGTGCTGCTCTGCGAGCTCCTTTGCTATTGCCCTTAAGTAGTCTTCTCTGTTGCTTGAAGAAGGGTTAAAGATAGAAACATAGTCCCTCCTGTTGAAGATATTTACCGTGCCGTCGCCAAAATGGAGATCTATATCCAGGGCAAAGGCCTTTTCTATGGCCCCGTCTCTCTTTAGTTTTTCCAAGGCAACAGCCATATTATTGAAATAACAAAAACCCCAAGACGTATCTGCTGATGCGTGATGACCTGGCGGTCTGATCAGGGCAAAACAAGGCTCTTTCAATCCTAAAACCGCAGCCTGGATGGCTCCGCCTGCTGCCAGCGCTGAGATACGGTAAAGGCCTAATCCCCTCACATGCCTTATGTGGGAGGAGCGGTGAATAGCGGCAATATCCTCTTCCTTGGCAGCACAAGGTTCCATAAATTCATAGTGCCCGGAGATTACGTTGACAATGCTTTCCATTCTCCCAGGGGCGGCTGCCGGGTCTGAGGTATAAACCTCGTAAAAGTCATGGTGGAAGATAATTTTCAGCTACTTCTCCAATTCTCTTTTCAGATGCTCAGGAAGGGCAAAGGCCGCTTGGTGGACCTGCGTGTTATAGTATCTGGCTTGAAAGCCCGTGCCAAAAAGCGAAAATCGCGATCCCGCCCCGGGATGTATCGTCTTTGAACAAAACGCAAAGCTGTAAGGAGCCAATGTGTAGGAAGGGATGGGGGCAAGGTATATCCTGACAAGAGGGAAGACCTCTTTGAGTGTAGTGACTACAGACAAAACAAGATTGGTCTCGAAATATGTATCCCCGACCTGGGCCGCTAGTATCCCTTGTTCCGTCAGGGCGTTGAGGCAATCCGTGTAAAAAGGTACAGTAAACAACCCCTCACTTTGGTTGATAACCGGATCTGTTGAATCAATGAGGATGACATCGAACTTCTCCTCAAGCCCCCTTACATACTCGATGGCATCCATCAAGAGAACATTCACCTTCGGGTGGTCAAGGGCAAGACCCAATGAGGGAAAATATTCCTTCGAAATAGCAATGACTTCCTCGTCAATCTCTACTTGCTGAACCCTACTAATCCCCTCGTGCTTGACCACTTCCCTGGCAGTACCTCCATCGCCGCCCCCTACAATAAGTACCTTCGATGGATTTGGGTGAGAGAAGAGGGGGACATGCACAAGCATCTCATGGTAAACGTACTCGTCTCTTTCGGTGAGATTGATAACACCATCAAGTACGAGCATCCTGCCAAAATCAAGGGATTCGACCACCTCAATCTTCTGGAACCTGGACTGACTTGAGTACAAGATCCCCTTGCACTCCAGGTAAACAAAAATATGAGGAGATATCTCGTATCGAAAAATATGGGGCACCATAGCGCTATGCTGATACTGCCTTCAAGTAAGAACCCGATTCCCCTTTCACTGTTCCTCTGATGATTTCCTTGCTCACCCATTTCTTCGATTGCAGCTTTTCCTTGAGATATTCAAAGCCTATCCATGGATCCACCTTGGTACCGCACGTGAAGAGGTCTACTGATACATATCGAAACTCCGGCCACGTATGTATGGCGAGATGCGACTCGGCTATCACCACTACCCCCGTGACACCCTGAGGGCTGAAATGGTGAAAAATGCTGCCCACGATAGTTGCTCCAGTTCTTGAAGCTGCTTCCAGCATCAGATCTCTTATCGCCGCCTCACTATCAAGATAGGTGCATCCACATTCAAAATACTCAGCCAGGATGTGCCTGCCAAAAGGACTTTTCATCATCCATAAGCTCCTCTCGCATAGATATGTACCTCTTTCGCCCCTGCCAGGGCAAAAGAGATCCTGTTTTCAGGTTTCATCCCGCAGTAAGCGGGATAATCTAAATGTGTTCGAAAATGCGATTACTTAGGTAAGAGCCACTAATGGCTATGAATAGTAGATAAGGGTGCCCCTCCTTCCCCTGGGCTGGGCGACACCCCAAAGGTTGGCTACGCTGTGGGTCTATAACGGTGGCCTCGTGACAAGGCCAATTCCTCCCTCCCTCACCAAAAGATTATTGATAGACGGTTCATATTTCGCTCGATGTATATAACCCCAAGCCATTATTTTGTCAACACCCTAATCAAGATTTTGTCTCTGCATTAGCCTTGTTCCGCTAATTTTTTTCAACGTGTTCATCTCTACAACACACCTCATTGTGCGGGCACCTCTTGCTCTGTCCCCTACCGAAGATAAATGGGATTAGAAAAGATCCACGGCCTCCAGCCAAATAGGACCGTTCTTCGTGAGACCTCCACCCTGTAGACACCTCCTTCATCTATCTTTATAGATAGCCCACTGCCGTGTGCTCTCTTAAAGGGAGAGCCATCCTTGATAACTCTTATGAGCCCACGTCTTGGAAGCCTGACCTCCAATACGCCGGGGCTGAATCTACCCTCCTGCCCCATCAAAAGCCTCCGTTTGCCCTTTTCCCTGTTAAATGAGAACCTGAACCCCTTTGCAGGGCAGAGTCCGTCATGGGCTATAAAGCAATTACCCTCCCTGAGTGAATGATAGATGATCCCTTTATCCCTTCTTAAATCCCCCGTAAGCGGTGCGGTCGTTAGGGCATGCGTACTTATAGTTCTCAAGAGATACCTGTATGAAAGGGGTGTAAGCTCAAGGAATCCCATCTTCATAGGTGCTCCGTGTGCATCCGATCCCCCTATGGCGACCACTCGCCTTTTGGAGCATACCCTGTCCCATGTGGCCAACGTCTCTTGACTTGGACCTCTTAAGGTGTACGTCTTGAAGATGAGATGGAAAGCCCCATGCCAGAATGACTTCACATTTTCCTTCCACCTGGAGGAAAAGTTCCAGATACAGATGCCTGTATATCCCTTCACTGACCAGTCATTCCAGGTATAGGCCACACCCTTCTCAAGAAAATGCATCCCCTTTTCAAAGGGATGAGCCAGGAATCCAAACCCGCCCTGAGTACTTACGGCATCTATGAGCTCCTGAGGAGAGTAGCCCTCACCATCTACCTGACTCTTGATATCATAGGCAAGGTAGTGGTGAGACCGGGTGCCGATCTCAGAGCCAACCAAGACAAGGATACCCCTATAATACCCTTCTTCCTCAAGATGAAGCTGGGCTAGATATGAGTGGTCATTGAGGGCTACAAAATCAAGACCTACCGTTCTTGCTACTGCAGCAATCTCCTTGGTGCTCCCACCTCCATCAGAGTGGGTTGTATGGATGTGGAGATTACCTACATATTCAAAGGGGGACGCGGTCGCCAATTCAGCCCTCATAAGCACGAATTGCCTTCAATCCAGCGGCCATTGGTCTTTGAACCGCAAATATGTTGAGCAAGACGACAAGAATAAAGGAGCTGACTATCCAAACCCATTGAAAGTGGGTAATGGCCTCTCCTTTGAAATGTGCAGAAAGGATGGTATAGACAGGCCCGGCCTCCAGCACAATGACCGAGGCTATAAAGACCGAACTAGTTATCATATAGATGAGCCCTCCATAGCCTGTCGCCACCTGGGCTATGTTTTCATGCTGGAAATTGGGGTAGACTGCACCTAAACCAACTCCCAAGGCCACAATCCCAAAGACCAAGAAGAAGATAGTCACTGAGGATAAGGCCATCATAAAGGGGGTTACCTCTAAAAGGTAGTTGGTGTAAGTTATCAAAACCTCTGCCAAAATGAGCATGGGAAGGAGATAGGCAAGGTATTTAGACCACAAAAACCGTCTTGGTGAAAGAGGCGATGAAAGGATAATCCAGAAGGACTGTCCCTCAGAGCTCACCGCCGGAAATATGAACCTCACAGACAGGGCGGAGATAACAAACCCTGCCAACCCTATGTTCAGAAAGGATAGGGCATTCTGCAGATAGATTGACTTTATGGGGCTCCTCTCTAGCGGGAGAACACTGAAATTGTAGAGATACACAACCACAAGGGCAGCTAAGAGAAGGAGCTGGGACCATTGGCTGTTATCCCGAAAAAAGGTGCGTATGTCCTTGGCGATCAAAGAGGTTATTTCTGGCCCTAACGGTCTGGTTATCAGTGCAACGATCTTCTCAAGTATCCTTCGCCCAGCAGGGCTTCTCCTTTTTGCCTCCTGTGCCTTTGAAAAGCCATTGAAATATATCAGCCCTGCCATCCAGAGAGCCATTACTACCATTGCCGAGGCAGTACTCCAGAGGAGAAGATGGTTCAATACCTGACTCCCCGTATAGTTTGTCAATCTTGTCCAGAGAAGATCTGTTGCCCAATGGCTCGGTAAATACGGCGAATCGGGGGCCTTTAGGGCGCCTAAATACTGGGCCACGCTCGTAAATGTGTCTGGATTGACCAGTCTCTCCGGCCTGAGAAACCGAAAAAGGAGATAGAGAACAACAATCAAAATAAGGGAGAGAAACATGATGACATCCCGAGCCCTCTGGGCAGGAAAGAACCTCACCAAAACCATAATCAGCATAATGCCTGAGCCTGCGGCAATGATAACGAGAGGAAGAGACACGTAGATAAGGCTCAGGTAATAGTTAAAGCCAGCATGGTAAACAAAACCATAGGCCATCATCACAGGAAGGCCAAATACAAACAGCATCCATGAGCTATCAATTACCGTGTAAAAGGACCGGCTCAGAAATATATCTGTGAGCCTTGCCGGCGATGAGTGGCATAGTTCTAAATCCTGCGATAGGTAAAGGTTGGAAAGGGCGGTTATGATATGACTGAAGATTAACAGGGAAAAGAAGATCAAAAGAACCATGGCGAGGAGGTGTCTTGCAAGAATATCACCGATTATCTCCTGGGAGGAAAAATAGAGAAGCACCCTGTAGAAAAGGAAAAACAGGACCAACCAGAACAGGATACCTGAACCAGTCAGTGTTAGAATCTTTATCTTTGTTTTACCCTGGGACCTCTTAAGACCATTTCTAAGACCAAGGAACTTAGGAGAAATGAGAGTCTTAAACATCCTCACCTGCCTGCCACCCCTCCTGTTATTTTGAGAAACACCCTCTCCAGATCCCCTTCAACGCCTGCCTGTCTCCGTAGGTCCTCGGATGAGCCAGAGGCCACGATCCTTCCCCTATCCACAATTGCTATCTGTTGGCATACCTCCTGAGCTAAGGCCAGCGCATGGGTTGACAGAAACACCGTGGCCCCTTTACCAGCCCACTCTCCGAATATCTCCTTGACCAGCTTGGCTCCCCTTGGATCAAGGCCCACCATCGGCTCATCCACAATGATAACCTTGGGTTCATGGAGCATAGATGCGGCTATAATGAGCCTCTGTTTCATGCCGTGCGAATAGGATTCGATAAGTTCATCCGCCCATCCTGTCAATTCGAAGAGGTTCAGTAAGCCCAAGAGCTTCTCATCTAATCCATCTCCCTTCATCCCATAAAGACCGGCCTTAAATCTGAGGAACTCTAAACCGCTGAGCTTTTCATAAAGAAAGGGCCGATCAGGGATAAAGCCGATAATCCTCTTTACCTTAGAGGGCTCCTTGGCTATATCCACTCCATCTATGTAGATGCGGCCCTTCGTTGGCCTTAAGACGCCTGCCATCATCTTAATTGTAGTCGTCTTTCCAGCCCCATTTGGCCCTATGAAGCCAAAGATGGTTCCCCGAGGGATCTGAAGGTTCAAGTCATCAACGGCCTTTATTCCCCTGTAGATCTTGGTGAGGTTCTCAAATCTGATCATCTGTAATCCAAAATAGTAAACTCGAGATTGCCAATCATTCCCAGAATCTGCACCTGTTTTTCAATGCCGCCATCAAGAAGCTTAATATGAGTTGCATCAACGGGCATCTGTTTTAGGGTAGCATCCATAGAAACCCACTTGTTTATATAGGCCTCGTTCCAGGCATGGTAATAGAATTTTCCACCTTTATAAACCAGGCCAACAACGGTTCTGGCCGGGATTCCAGCTGCCCTCAATAATGCGGTCAGGAGAGTGGCATGTTCATTACAGTCCCCCTTTCTGTACTTAAGAATCTCTCTTGCATCTGGAACGGATGCTACCGGTGTCTTCTCTAAACTCTCAAAAACCCAGCCCAGGATCGACGTTACTGCCATGAAGGGATCAGCAGTGTCATCCACTACTTGTTCGGCTAAGGTGATTATCTCTCTATCTTCAGACTGAATTAACATCTCTGGCCTTAGGTAATACAATAATTCACGATCACGACCGCTGTAAGGGATGGCATAGGAGGCCTTGAAAGGCGGCCTTTCCTTCTGTATTGCAAGAATCCTGCCACTGAGGGATTGTCTTGATCCATCAATAGGCAGGGAAGATGGGACCTGATTCAACCGGACCTTTAGGTATGAGAGCCGCCGGGGATCTTCTAGTTTCTTTGCCACTCTTATGGCTGATAATTCACAGAAATCGATCTCTCCTGATCTATCTAAACCCAATTTGGCCTTGGCAGGGGTTGATCTGACAAGGGTGAATCCCATAAAGCCCTTCTCCTTGAGGGATACCCCCTCTTCATCAAGCCAGAAGACCAAAGGCCTCCCCAACAAGTCCATCTCCAGCCGGTAGGCCTCATATGATTTACCATCAAGCTTAATGACCTCCCTTGCTGCCACCTTGACAGTACTCGGATTGGCTGTCATGGTAATGGGATCAAAAATGGGGAAGGTCAAAGAATCCCCTATCTTTAATGTGCAAGACTTAAAAAATTGCGCCATGCCTGCGCTAATCATAGGCCTTGATGGCAGCCTGATTGATTGCGTCTTTTCTTTTCCCTTCCCCCCCATTGAGAGGGAAAGATTATTCCCCTTCATCTGACCAGTGATCTTAAATTCAAAAAGGCCCGAGGAAAGGGAAAAGTCAAAACTGTTTAACAGGAACCTCTCGTCCAACTGCGCCCTTGTCTTGCTAAAGATCTCCCTTGCTGAACCCATCAAATTGACGGCAAGAAATATGTCCTCCTCTACATCGAAACCCCCTTCTGTCCTTTCAACCCTGGTAACTGTGTATCCAACCTTGCGCCCTCTTACAAGGATCTCCATCCATTGCTCTGATATATCCTCCAAGGGCATCCCCTCATCAATAGAGGTAAGATCCACACTCCCTCTGTTCAGATTAGTCCTCTTTACCAGCTCTGCCACAACAAGGAGCCAGAAGAGAACTATCATAATCCCGAAGATCTTATAGACAACGGAGCTTTTCATTCCAGTGGTTATTGAGTTTCTTGGATCTGACGAGCAACGAGACTAACTCACAGGATCTTCTCTATGAGGTCCCGAGAATTGCCAAGCATCTCCTCCAAGGCATTCTCTCCCAGACCACTCCCGTGGGCTACCACCTGAGCAAACTGGCGTGTCATGAGGTCATGAGGGGAATGGGCATCTGAGTTCAAAACAAGCCTTGCCCTCAATTCTTTTGCCCACCTTGCGACATATCCATTCGCAAAGCTATGACCCTGGCGAGCCGAGATCTCGAGGTATATTCCTCTTTCAACAGCCAGCTTAATGTCCTCAATAGCTATGAGGCCAGGATGGGCCAAGATATCAACACCGGAAAGAATAGCCGCCCTGTTTGTCCCCTTGGCTACCGGCTCGACAATGGTTTCGCCGTGAGCTAAAACTATCTCTGCCCCCAATTCCCTGGCCTTCTTGACCAAAGATTCCATTGACCCTGGTGGGACATGGGTGATCTCAACACCAGGGATGACCCTCACAGATTGGCTCTGATTCAAATCCCTTGCTGCCTCCACGAGCCTCAGGATCACAAAATCGAGATTTGACGAATCAACATGATCAGTTATGGCAACACAGGAGTAACCGATGTCCTCGAGACGCCTCACGAGCTCCGAGGGAAGCAATTCGCCATCACTGAATAGGGAATGGACATGGAGATCTATCATCGGTTGAATTCATAAAGGGATTAGCTGGGCTGGGGATGAGATATGACCCGTTGGTGCACAAAGCTGTTGGGCGCTTACATCTTGTATTTGCCAAAATCCTCTGGCTTTAGTTTTTCAAGTATGTCTTGCCACTTCTTTCCTTGCTCGCTCTTGTCCGCAGGCACACTTTCCCTGGTCCCCTCAATCTGCTTTGATTTCTTCAGCACCTCTTCCGAGACAAATATGGGCGCCTTAGTCCTGAGGGCCAAGGCAATGGCATCACTCGGGCGAGAATCTATTGACAAGGCTTCACCCTTGTTCGTTAGGTGGATAAGGGCGTAGTAGGTATTGTCTTTCAGGTCACAGATCTCTATTCTGGTTATCTTGACATCTGTCTTATCCATAATATCTTTCAAAAGGTCATGGGTCATGGGCCTGGAAAACCTTACACCCTCTATTTCGCTTGCAATCGCCGTTGCCTCAAGCAGGCCTACCCAAATAGGTAAGGTTTGTTTCCCTTCGATCTCTTCCAAGATAATTATCGGACTATTCGTTACCGGGTCCATATTTATTGAAGATATCGTCATTGGTTTCAGCATTAGATTCGCCCCCTCCACTATTTTAAGATTCCAGACACCCCTAGATGCCATTTAACTCAAACAAACACCCTTTGTCAACATAACTTTTCGCCCCAACGCCGCCCCCGCCTGCCTGCCCGTGCGACAAACGGATCTTTGTTTAATCCTGCGAATACTACCACGTCAATCACGGCCTGATCAAGCCCCTTTGGTACCTCCCTTTTCTAGTTTTCTAAAGGGGATTATCTTCCTCCCCTCCCTCGATGGAACCTTTTCAGCAGTCCCCTTGCCCGCAGTATCCTCAGAATCCGAGCCAGTGGGGACTGGATTCACCGCCTGAATGCTTACAGAATTACCTTCCATTGTGAATGGTACGCCGTTTATATACTCCTCCCTTAATATCCAGGTAATCGTCCTTAGGGGTACGGTCAAGACCAGAAGCTGTACCCTGAACCAATCCTTTTTTGTATCAGGCTCGATAGAGTCAATCCTGGCAAAAAAGGCGGGCTTTTCCCCATAATAGATCAATACAACTTCGCCTATATTATTTGCCATAATCTTCAGTAACCCCGCAGCCCACAGCACCGCCAAGGCATACAAGGGTACGAATTTTTCGGGCGATGAACTAGCAGATTGGTAATGCAAACTTCGTACCCAACATGAAGCCTCGCAGCGGGCCCGGCCTAAAAAGACAACCGAGAGTCCATGTCCGCCCATGGCCTTCAGTTATTGCTTATTCTTTATCACAATAAGATAATAATACAAGCGGATATTCTATCGAGCGATATAGATGACATCCTTTACAATTCATCTGCATTTATTTAAAAGAATATTACCTTTCAAGAGGATAGGTACAATGAAAGCTGATTATAATGTGATCGTTATTGGAGCAGGGCCGGCCGGGATCTTCGCTTCCATAGTCCTTACGAAGATGGGTATTGACGGGGTCTTGCTCGTCGAGCAGGGAAAGGATATTAACAAGAGAGACAGGCGAGCAGCACGAGATCTCCTTTGGGGGTGGGGTGGGGCAGGTGCTTACAGTG
>JABXJZ010000260.1 GCA_013375335.1 Desulfobacterales bacterium | reverse complement strand
AGGAGATCAACCAACAATTGAGAGATCGGAAGATAGATGTCCAGTATGTGGTCTTGGCCAATGGATCGGGAGGGACCCAGGCGGGATTGGTCCTGGGGTTCAAAGAACTCGGAGCTTCCCTTCATGTCATTGGCATCACTGTCTTTAACCAGAGGGCCGAGGCCATAAACACGGTTGTTCATCAAGTTGCTGAGACGGCCAAGTTACTAGGTCTGGGTGTGGCCGTAGGCCCGGAGGAGGTAGTGGTTTACGACGACTATATAGGTGAAGGCTACGGCCTACCGACAAGGAACTGTATCGAGGCCATCAGGCTGTTGGCGCAGACTGAGGGGATTTTCCTCGATCCAGTATATACCGGAAAGGCCATGGCTGGTCTCATAGATCTTATCAGAAAGGGTCGCTTTACTAAAAGCGATACCCTCCTTTTCATCCATACTGGAGGTGTGGCTGCTGACTTTGCCTACAGCGAGGAATTGAGTGAAGGCCCTGCGAACCTGCCCAGGCCATGAGAGGTCAAATCGTACTGAGCGCTCAACAGATACGTGAGTTTCGGGAGAGGGTATACGATTACTATAGGAGCCACGGACGCGACCTGCCGTGGAGAAACACGGACGATCCTTACAGGATCCTCGTCTCAGAGATAATGCTCCAGCAGACGCAGGTCGCCAGGGTTATCGGGAAATATGAAGGATTTATGCGGGCCTTTCCTGATATTGAGTCCGTAGCATGCGCGCCTCTGCGTGACATCCTCACCCTGTGGCAGGGACTCGGTTACAATCGTCGGGCCCTCGCATTGAAAAGGGCAGCCCAAATAGTGGTTGCTCACTATGGCGGAAGGATTCCATCGAGCATCGAATCATTGAAGGCGTTGCCGGGGATCGGGGGCGTTACTGCTCATGCCATTTGCGTCTTTGCCTTTAGTCAGCCGACCGTATTCGTAGAAACCAACATACGCACGGTTTTTATCCACCATTTTTTCAGGAACAGCACGGATGTAGAGGATAGGGAGATTCTTCCGCTCGTCGCACAAACGCTCGATCCCGAAAACCCACGGATATGGTATTATGCGCTCATGGACTACGGGGTAGCCTTAAAGAAGAGGCATGGTAACCCCAGCAGAAGAAGTGCCCGCTACCGGAGACAGTCGCCATTCGAGGGCTCCAATAGACAGATTAGGGGTATGATCCTTCAGGCACTGCTAAAAACAGCTGGGCTTTCTGAGGACATGTTAGTTGAAAGGGTCCCTTTTGGGGCGGAAGCGGTGAAGCGGGGTCTCAAGCAGCTGGAAAGGGAGGGACTTATTCTAGAACAGGGGGGCCATATTTCGATCGCACAATGAAAAAGGGGTAAATCCCTAATCCTGACGATGAATGATATTCAATTAATGAGAGCCCCTCATTCTTCCCAGGCGGAGGCAGGATGAAAGTGAGATTTCGAACACTGTGCACGGTGTTTTCCCTCCTCTCCCTCTTCTTGCTCGTCCTCTGCTGTGCCACCGCCCACGCAAGCGATGGATCACGGGAAGTCACTATCATTGGAACGGCCGACCTGCAAGGCCAGCTTGAACCAGCTGTGATGAAAGTGGATCTGGATGGTGACGGAGTAAAGGAGAGACATTCGGTGGGCGGCATTTCTCGTATTGCTACCTTGCTTGCCAAGATCAAGGCTGAAAGACCGGGGAAGGTCGCAGTTGTCTCTACCGGCGATGACCTCATGCACAGGTATTTTCACGCCTACAAAGGGGAGGCCATTTTTCAGGTTCTCTCGAAGGCGGGTTACGGGCTATACGCCTTTGGCAATCACGAATTTGATAAGGGCCCTCGGGTCCTATCCCAAGCTTTGAAGTACGCGGATTTTCATTGCATTTGTTCTGATTTGGGCGTGAGAAATACCCCATTGGATGGTCTCTGCCAACCGCTGCTCATTCGCGAATATGGAGGTGTAAGGGTGGGGTTCTTCTCTCTGATGACCGAGGACTTTCCCCTGGTCACCAGCGGCAAAGAGGTGAAGCTCACCAGCAGTAACCTGGAGACAGCCCGCTGGGCGACAAGGGAACTGCGTAGACGAGGGGCCGAGATCGTCGTGGCGCTGACACACATTGGATATCAAAGGGATTACGAGATTGCAGGTGCGGTACCAGGCATCGACGTTATCTTTGGAGGACATTCACATGAGTATCTTCCAGAGTTAGTCAAGGTGGACAAGACGATTATTGTCAATGGGGGCGAGAAGGGCTCGTTCTTGGTGCGGCTTGATCTCTTGGTAGACTCCCGCGGCAGAGTAGATGCCGGTAACGCCCGGTATCAGCTTATTCCCGTAACAGGTGAGGTTGTTTCGCACGCCACTGTGGAAGCTCTTCTGGCAGAATATGAGAGATCCCTGCCCAAGGCGATTGTGCTCGGACGCACTGAAGTAGAATGGGATATGACCAGCTATGGCCTTCGACGGGGTGAATCGGTTGTCGCTAACCTCGTCAATGACCTTATGCGAGAGAAGTTCCACGCGGACCTTGCACTTAATAATGCCGGCGCGTTCAGGGGAAACAAGGTCTATCAGCCGGGGCCTGTCACGGACCTCATGCTTCGAGAAATCGATGAGTTCAACAACTACGCCTATACCTTGGATCTCAAGGGCAAATACATCAAAGAGATCCTGGAGCGGAGTGCAGCGAGCTTTGGCAGGGGAGGGTTCTTGCACGCATCGGGACTCCGCTACACTATTCATCTGAAGGAAACTGCTCAGGAAATTGCCGATGATGCCGTTGGCCAGTGGACTGTTGAAGTGCCCGGAGAACGTGTGAAGGACATCCAGGTCCTTGATCAGAACGGACAGTGGGTGGGGTTGGAATTAGAGAAGACCTATCGTGTGCTTAGCAATAGCTTCCTTGTAAAGGAGCAAGGCGATGGCTACTTCTGGTTCAAGCGCTATGGAAGGAATCTCAAGAACACGTACTCCACTTTCTATTCTACCCTTGCAGAGCTCGCCGGGAATAGGGG
>JABXJZ010000259.1 GCA_013375335.1 Desulfobacterales bacterium | reverse complement strand
GCTTGGTGCCTTCTGGGGAGTCTCCACTTATCCAAAAAAAGATCGGGGCCTTACCCTCAATGAAGGTAGCGGCCTTTTCAAGCAGGTCTATCTTGGACTTCATATCAAGACCCCTGCCCTCCCCCATCTGGGGACCTGCCAGCAGTATCCCATCAGCATAAGGCAAAACCTTCCTTAAAAGGGTATCAAGGCCTTCACTATCAATACCTCCCTTATCCTCAAGGGGGGTAATGAGATCAACTAGCAAACCCCTTGGTAGTCTTTCGACCTCCATTGACCCTAAATTCCTTCCCCCCTAACAGTCCATGTAAATGCACTACACCTTTAACCCTTTTTGCCCTATCAACGATAGGTAACACGGTAATACCACTGTGTTCCATTAAGGCTACCGCTTCGGCTACCCTTTCGTCCTCATAAATCATCTTTGGAGATGCTGACATTATCTTCTCTGCTTTTAATCCCATGATGTCCCTCCATTTCGAGAGAGACCGCCTGATGTCACCATCTGTGACAATACCACGTAAAATAAGGTCACCATCAACAACAAGAGACGCGCCTAATCCTTTCTGATCGATCTCGGAGATGGCCTCCTCAACTGTCTGACCTTCAAGAACGAGAGGCATCCGGTCTCCTGTCAACATGACATCCTTGACCTTCGATGAGAGCCTGTCTCCCAGGCTGCCACCTGGGTGAAACCTCTTAAAGTCCTTTCTGTTAAAGCGCCTGCGGTTGACAAGCGCGACGGCCAAGGCATCACCCATTGCCAGGGCAGCAGTTGTGCTCGTTGTGGGTGCAAGGCCTAGAGGACATGCCTCTCTTTCCACTCCTACGTCTATAAATAGGTGGCTCCCTTTGGCCAATGGCGACCCCTGGTCCCCGCAAAAGGCGATGACCTTTACGCCAAGGCTCTTCAGGGTCGGCAAAATATTAGTGAGCTCCTCTGTATAGCCGCTATTAGAAATAGCTATTACGATATCATCGGCCGTCACCACACCCAGATCACCATGAGCTGCCTCAGCCGGATGTAGAAAGAGCGAAGGGGTGCCGGTACTGTTGAGGGTTGAGGTGATCTTTCTGCCAACGATGCCTGATTTACCAATACCCGTGAGGATTACCCTTCCCTTGCTATTGAGAATGAGCTCTATGGCCTGCTCAAACTCCGACCCTATCTTCTCAACTAAATCAAGGATTCCCTGGGCCTCAATCTCTAATACCTCTCTGGCCTGCTTAAGTAATCTCGAGCTCTTTTTCATCTTCGCCCGCCCCTAAGATCGGCGACTTCTTAAGAGAGCCTCTAAGGAACTGGCTCCACAAGGATAGTATTGTTGGACCGGTCCTTCTTTTTATCATTCTTCAGATGACATCTCAAATACTAATTTGACCCTTATGCACTTAAGATAGATTCCGATAGCCCCGGTCTATTCTTGAAATGGTGACTCCCGGAGGCTGCACATACCTGCCCACTAATACCCCAAATTGGCTTTACAAAAAAGAGATAATTGTGGTAAGAAACCTAGGAACTTTGCGTATTAGGACACAGAACATACATGACACCTTTAGAGGATTACCTTATAGGGGAGTAATAGATGTCCGGTCACTCAAAATGGCACTCCATAAGACATAAAAAAGGGGTAGTTGACGCGAGGAGGGGAAAGCTTTTTACCAAGCTCATCAAGGAGATTACGGTTGCCACGAGGCTGGGCGGGAAAGATCCAGACTCCAACCCACGATTGAGGACAGCCATAGCCGCGGCCAGGGCGGAAAACATGCCCAAGGAAAACATTGACAGGGCTATCAAGAAGGGAACAGATGAGTTAGGGGGTTCTACCTATGAAGAGGTCACCTATGAGGGATATGGCCCAGGAGGCGTAGCCGTTTTGGTCGAGGTCTTCACCGATAATAAAAATAGGGCTGTGGCAGATGTGAGACACCTCTTTGAAAGACACGGAGGTAGCTTAGGGGAGGCAGGCTGTGTGTCCTGGATGTTTGCTCAGAAGGGTCTTATTGTCTTTCGAATGGATCAGGTAGACGAGGAAAGGCTTTTTGAGGTGGCCTTGGATGCCGGGGCTGAGGACATCAAAGAAGGTGAAAAGGAGTTTGAGGTAATAACTGAGCTGTCCTCCTTTGAGCAGGTGAAGACCGGTGTTGATAATGCCGGGCTGAGTTATACGCTGGCAGAGATAACGATGATCCCAAAGACAACCGTTAATCTCGACGGTAAAAATGCTCAACAGATGTTAACCCTCATGGAACTCCTTGAAGATAACGATGATGTGAATCACGTGTATGCCAACTTTGATATCCCAGATGAGGTGATGGAGGCCATCAGCTGATGCTGGTAGTTGGGGTTGATCCCGGCTCTTTGGCGACAGGTTACGGCCTCGTAAAAAAGGAGGACAATAGGCTCATCTACGTGGGGGGAGGTAAAATATCCTTTCCCCATTCCTGTCCATTCAATGAGAGGGTCCATAGGATTTACGGATCCCTTGTTGAAATCATCCAGGCCCATCATCCGGAGGAAATGTCCATAGAGGACGTCTTCTTTGCGAAAAACGTTAGAAGTGCCTTAAAGATAGGTCATGTAAGGGGAGCTGCCCTGGTAGCAGCTATTCAGTGCGGTCTAAAGGTCTACGAGTATACCCCCTTGCAAATTAAGCAATCGGTGGTTGGCTATGGGAGGGCATCAAAGGAGCAGGTGAGGGCCATGGTCAAGCTTCTCCTTAAACTCGATACCCAGCTTTCCCTGGACACGGCGGATGCATTAGCCATTGCAATATGCCACCACAACTGGGTCAGGCTTGAAGATACCCTTAATGTATGATAGCCCATATTACTGGCACACTATTTAGTAAGAGCCCCCAGTCGGTAATCATAGATACAGCCGGTGTCGGCTATCAGATCTTCATCCCTCTGTCAACGTTCTATCAACTCCCTGATGAGATGGAGCAAGTAAGTCTGCATGTCTATACACATGTCCGGGAGGATATGCTCCAGCTCT
>JABXJZ010000258.1 GCA_013375335.1 Desulfobacterales bacterium | reverse complement strand
TTCGGGACCTTATCGTGCACCTCGTCCAGGCGAATGATAACCGCTGCCACTGTTACAATGAGCACTGGATGAATTATCTTCTTCCAATCCAGCCCTCTTCTCTCCTTTCCTTGAAAAAAGAGGTGATACGTACTGAAAAAGAACGCCGGGTAGAAGACCGTGAAAAGGAAGAGAAATGCCAGATAGGGTGATTTATCTCCATATGTGCCTGCGATTATGGCCAGGGGGAAGAATATCGCATTCTGGTAAAAAAGACTGACCCCGAATTCCCGGCGGGTTTTTCGCTCCGATAGAGACATGCCAACAAAGGTTAAGCCAGCTGCAACTGCCGTGAAAAAGACCCACCATAGGGGCAGTTGCCACCAATCAGGACACTCAGCGGGCGAGAAATTCTGGAGTATATTGACGAAGATGAGGCTGGGCAGGGCGATATCAAGGGCGAGGGGGGAGAGTAAACCCAGAATGTCTCCTGGTACGATTCGTCTTCTAATGATCCAAAAACCCAAGATCCCCATTCCCAGGAGCACTGCCACTGACTCGAATGTGGTGATAAACAGATTCACTTATTGCCCCCAACGGTATCTTGTCATGATGGTCGCCCAGTCCGAGGCATGATCTACCTTCTTATGACCAAAACGGGCTTGCTGGATTTTCTTATAACCTTCTCCGACACGGAGCCAAGGAGCATTTCTTGAACGGAGCTCTTCCCATGAGATCCGATGACTATAACGGAGATGTCCTCCTCTTTTTCAACCCTTAAGATCTCCCTCAATGGGATTCCCTCTTCAATCCTTACCTTGACCCGGAAACCAGATTCCCTCAATTCAGCCTCTATTGCCCCCATAGCCTTCTTGGCGCCGTCTCTCCTTAGCTTTTCCAGCTCGTCGGCATCCAGGTGTATTCCCGGGATATGAGACATATGTCCAATTTCCCGTTCATCAATAACATGTAAAACTATAACCTCTTTTGTGCCGGCCTCTTTCAACTTCTTAATGTATTCCAATGCCTTGTTCGATACATCGGAGAAATCAGTTAGATATAGGATTTTTGCAAACATCTTGACCGTCCTTTCTATTGTTCAATGGTTCGTGCATTATCCCATCCTGAGTTGGTTATAATTGCCCTGCATTGGGTCACCAGGTCAAGAGAAAAAGTAGTTTTAGCCCATGCTTCATATAGAAGGCCATTATCCTTGACATCCCGTTATGAAGGGTTACCTTTAATTGATAAATAAGGGGAGATAGGCACGATGGAAAAGACAAGGTTCTTGATTCCCAATATATCCTGTGGTCATTGTGTGATGACCATTCAGAGAGAACTGGGTGAGATAGAGGGGGTTTACAAGGTGGAAGGGGACCCCGGGGCAAAGGAAATCACGGTGCAATGGGAGGGGCCAGCCACGTTGGAGAAGATTAAATCCACCTTGAAGGAGATTAATTATCCTGCTGCTGAGTAACTTCAACCAAGGTTCCGTTTTTGTGATGGGGATATAACTGAGAGGAAGATCTGATGTCTGACAGGAATGTAACGCTCCCAGTCACCGGTATGACATGCGCCAACTGTGCCCTGACTGTGGAAAGAAACCTCAACAAGCTCAAGGGAGTGAAAGAGGCTGGAGTGAATTTTGCCACCGAGGAGGCCTCTGTTTCGTTTGATGAAGAAGAGGTTCAAATCAAGGATCTTGCAGACAAGATCCGTGACGCGGGCTATGGCGTTGCCACGACAACTGTGGAGATCCCCCTCACTGGTATGACCTGCGCCAACTGTGCCAAGGCCATTGAGAGGACCTTGACGAAGGTCCCTGGCGTGGTCGAGGCTTCAGTTAATTTCGCCACAGAGCACGCTCGTGTGAAATACATCCCGACCATAGCGACCCTAGACGATATGGTCACCGCTATTGAAAGGGCGGGATATGGCTCTGTACGGCCTGAGGAGGCCGTTGATGGCGAAGATGCGGAACTGGCTGCTCGAAGAGCTGAGATAAAGAATCAGACGCGCAAGTTCTTAATAGGCATCTTATTCACAGTGCCGCTCTTCTTGCTCAGCATGGGCAGGGACTTCGGCCTCTTTGGGTCATGGTCGCATGCCGCGTGGGTCAACTGGCTCTTCCTGGTGCTGGCCACACCTGTACAGTTTTACACCGGCTTGGATTATTACGCCGGGGGATGGAGGAGCCTCAAAAATGGCAGTGCCAATATGGATGTCTTGGTGGCTATGGGTTCCTCGGTAGCCTATTTTTACTCCCTTGGCGTCCTCCTTTACTCCCCCCTTGGGGCGCATGTCTATTTTGAGACCTCTGCGGTCATCATCACCCTGATTAAGCTGGGCAAGCTGCTGGAATCCAGGACAAAGGGTCGAACGGGTGGCGCTATTCGTAAGCTCATGGGACTCCGGCCGAAGACGGCAACCATTCTGAAGGATGGAAAGGAAACGGAGGTCCCGCTTTCAAGGGTCAAAGTGGGCGATGTGGTTATTGTCCGCCCCGGTGAACGGATCCCCGTTGACGGGGTTGTCCTTGAAGGCGAGTCCACCGTGGATGAATCTATGCTGACCGGAGAACCCATTCCAGTAGATAAAGGCCCAGGGGCCAAACTCGCCGGTGGTACTATTAACGGAGAAGGTCTTCTCAAGTTTGAAGCTCACAGGGTTGGAAAGGATACGGTTCTGGCCCAGATCATTCGACTTGTTCAGGAGGCCCAGGGTAGCAAGGCCCCCATTCAAGCCCTCGCGGATCGAGTCGCTGCCGTATTTGTCCCTGGCGTGATCGGGGTTGCTTTGCTGACCTTCTTGCTCTGGTGGGGACTTGCGGGGGAATTCGTTCCTGCAATGCTCCGATTGGTTGCCGTCCTTGTGATTGCGTGCCCCTGCGCCCTTGGGCTGGCTACCCCGACGGCCATCATGGCAGGGACTGGGATAGGTGCCGAGAAGGGCATGCTTTTCAGGAACAGTGAGGCTCTGGAGATGGCCACAAAGCTGAGGACCATTGTCCTGGATAAGACGGGGAC
>JABXJZ010000257.1 GCA_013375335.1 Desulfobacterales bacterium | reverse complement strand
AGCTAAACGAGACCTGGGACAAGTGGGAAGAGCTTGCCAGTTTTGACCAGGGCAAGGGGGGAAGCCGACGTTTGCTGATCGTGAGCAGCAATTGCAAGGATGGGGCAGGGGATTCCCGACAGGAATACAAAGATTTCTCAGCAAATACTGAACTACTTCTCTCTACCAGACATGTCGTGGCCATGACCACCCTCACCCTCACTAGAATCTACCTGCTGTGCAAGAAGAGGAAAGTTGACATCAGGACGATCCTCCGTCCGATCCACCACCATCCCGGTGGGGTTTTTCGACTGAAAAACCTCGCGCGGTAACCCATTATTCAATAGGGTCCTGAGAGATTCTATCCCGGAAAAAGCGCTGACGAGTACAAGGACTCGCTGCCATAGTTGACTCGCCTTCTGAAATGCAGATATCTGCCACTACTGCTATTCTCGCCGATAAGCCTTCTTCGGTTTCTTCATCACCATGATAAGGAAAAAACCGGCAATGAAACCGCCTATGTGAGCAAACCAGGCTATACCACCGCCCGTCCGCGGCCCAAACTCAGCAAATCCGCTTAGAACCTGAATTAGTATCCAATAAGCAAGCATTACTATCGCGGGAATTCTAGCTATTTGTATAAATATCCCCAATATCAATAATGTCCTAATGCGTGCCTTTGGAAAGAGGACCATGTACGCACCCATCACTCCTGCTATTGCACCACTCGCTCCTATACTGGGGACTTGGGAGCTGAGATTGGTGAGTATATGAGATAAGGATGCAATGAGCCCACACAGTAGGTAAAAAGACAGGTATCTAAAATGACCGAGTCTGTCCTCAATATTATCGCCAAATATCCACAAGAAAAGCATATTACTGAGGAGATGAATCCAGCCCCCGTGCATAAACATCGCTGTTACAATCGTCAGGGGTACAGGAACTAAGGCGGGAGGAGATATATCCACAAAATGGGTAAACTCGTAAGGGATACAACCCAGTCGAAGGAGGAGTGGTTCAGCTCCTCCAGATATAAAAAAATTCTGGTAGATGAAGATAGATACGTTGGCCAGGATGAGGGTGATATTGACAAGGGGGACAGTGCGGGATGGATTCTCATCTCTCAGGGGGATCATTTAGTCTGCCGCATAGAGGATGCTATTGAATACCACAGAATCTGGAATAGTAACTGGCACATCAACTGAAGGATTACTACTATAGTACGAAAATGATTTTCGATCCACCATCAAGCCACGCCTTTAACTTTCTAGCCTCGAGAGTCGCTCCTCAGTTCAAGAAAAATGATGATAAGCAATCTCAAGGCCCTCTTGTAACGCTAATATTTTTTATTGACAATTTCTCCGCGTCTATCGCATAAATTACACGAAAAAAGGAACTGGATGATTCTGGAGGCCATTGCCAAAAGAGAGATGATGTGAGGAAGTGGGACAGTAAATCTCCATCTATGGCCCTGATCGGACATGCCAAATAGAGCGATTATCAGGCCGTGGAAGGCCAAGAATTTCCACGGCTTTTTTGTATCCTTTAACCTTGAAGAGGAGAAAAGAGCCAATGTCCGTTTCCGAAAAAATTAAGAGCTCCATTGATAAGGCCTCATGGATAAGGAGGATGTTTGAGGAAGGTGCCCTCAGAAAGGCACGATGTGGCCCTGAAAACGTCTTTGATTTTAGCTTAGGCAATCCAAATCTTGAGCCCCCAGCCAAGGTGAAGGAGATCTTAAAGGAATTGGTTTCTAACAGTTCTTCAGGCATGCACGGATACATGCCTAATGCCGGATTTTTGAAAACACGAGAGGCTGTTGCTAATTATTTGGGCAATCTGAATAGGGCTTCCTTCGGACCTGAGGACATAGTTATGACCGTGGGGGCAGGTGGAGGCTTGAATGTGGTTTTGAAAGCTATCCTCAATCCAGGAGATGAGGTAATCATCCCAGCACCCTATTTTGCGGAATACAGTTTTTACATCGATAATTACGGTGGTGTCCCTAAGACTGTCAATACGAACCCTGACTTCTCATTGGGTCTCTTTGCCATTGAGGAGGCTATTACTTCCAACACCAGGGCCGTGTTAATAAATAACCCTAACAATCCAACAGGAAGGGTCTACGGGAAGGATGAACTGATCCAATTGGGCGAACTGTTAATCCAATACAGCCGAACATATGGGAGGCCGATCTATCTGATATCCGATGAACCATATAGGAAGATCGTCTATAATGGTTTGATATGTCCCTCTATTTTCGATGCATATAGAGAGAGTTTTTTGGTAACCTCATTTTCGAAGGACCTTTCTCTCGCTGGGGAAAGAATCGGCTATATTGCGACTCATCCCGAAATTGATGATAAGGATATCATTATAGAGGGACTTATTCTATGCAACAGAATCCTTGGATATGTGAATGCCCCTGCCATGATGCAGCGGTTGATACCTTTTCTTTTGGAGGATAGCGTTGATGTAACCCTCTATCAGCGAAAGAGGGATATTCTCTGTGAAGGTCTGGAGGCTGCAGGCTATAGGTTTATCATGCCTGGGGGGACCTTTTACCTCTTTCCTGAAACTCCTATTCCAGATGATGTGGAGTTTGTCAGGTCTCTACAAGAGGAGAATATCCTTACCGTGCCGGGCTCAGGTTTTGGTGGCCCTGGGCATTTCAGGATTGCTTACTGTGTAGAGGACAAGACAATTGAAAGGGCCCTCCCTGGCTTTGCCCGGGTAATGGAAAAATACAGAAAGGCCGGGGCAAGGCATGATTAAGACAAAGAAAATCATTGCGGTGGCTCTAAGTGGCGGGATGGATAGCGCCGTCGTGGCGACGATGTTGAAGGATGAAGGATGGAATATCATGGGTATCCATCTTCTCCTTCCTCTCCCACGCAGAGAGAGGGCGGAGAAAATAAGGACAGCCCGCTTACTTTCAGAGAGAATAAACATCCCGCTGTACCTGTTAGATGTAAGGGATTTCTTCCAAAAGGAGGTCGTGGATTACTTTATTAGATCTTACTATC
>JABXJZ010000256.1 GCA_013375335.1 Desulfobacterales bacterium | reverse complement strand
GATGGGGATAACCGAACTGATTTTATCCTTGGAGACAGTTCTTCTAAAGAGTTTTTTATCATTAAGAATACCTCTGAAATGTGGACATCTTATCCCAAGAATTTTAATTTTGACGACATAATCAAAATCGACATGGAGACTGATCTGCCATATAGAAAAAGACCCTTTCAGGTCCTGATGCTCGATGTAGATAATGACGGAGTTACAGACATCCTTAAGGTGGGAAAGGATGAGATATTTATGGTCCGTGGGGATAGAAATAGGCTCTTTATAACTTCAGGAAAAGCCATGAATCCAAGCCTCTTTTCCCAGCCCCAGGGATTCTCCATAGGGCCTAACCCAACGATAATCCATGGCCACTTGAACAAGGATCATTTTCCCGACCTTGTGGTAATTAATGAAACTGGTAAGGGATGGATACTAATAAACAAAGGGGGCAAGGGGTTTACGGTCTTCTTTGTCCTTAATCTTTCCACTGCCCCGTTTATAAAGTTAGCAGATTTCAATGGAGACCGACTGGATGACATTGTAGCCTATGGAGGCGGTTACAGCGGGATAAAGATCCTATTAAACAATGGAGAAGGATTCTTCACTAAGCCCATTGAGTGGTCTGTAGATGGTATGGCTGTGAGGAGCCTGGCCGTCCATGATATAAACCGGGATGGGCTGTCTGATATTATTCTGACAGTTTACAACCCCCACAGGGGATTAGAGGGCAGAGTCCTTATGAACATATCCCAGAGGCTATAAGGAGGATGGAATATCATCATCTAAAGAGAGGAGGTAGGTAAAAATGGTAAAAAAAATTGCATTCTTTGGATTGGTAGGGCTTATCCTGGTAGGGTTTGTCTTTGCTTCCTATGCCATGGCCGGGGGTCTTAAGAAGGTGGTAGCGGTATCGAGGTTTGAGAATAAGACCTCTTTTGCGGGTGGCGGTAGGGTCGCACTTGACGAGGGGATGTCAGATCAATTGACCGATGCCCTTATACAGAGCCGCCAGTTCGTGGTCCTGGAGAGGCAGACCCTGGGTGATGTCATCGCAGAGCAGGATATGGCAGCGAGCGGCAGATTCGCGAAGTCAAAATCTGCCAGGACTGGAAAACTCACCAGTGCTCAGGTCCTTATCAAAGGGACTATTACCGAGTTCGAGATGAAGGGCGCGGGCAGCGGAACAGGCGTTAAAATCAAAGGGTTCAAGATAGGGGCCAAGAGGGGGCAAGCCCATGTAGGGCTCATAATACGGCTAATTGACACCACCACGGCGGAGGTTCTGGATTCCCATCGAGTGGAAGGTAAAGCCAAATCAGGTGGGTTAAAACTTGGATTTGATGTTGGCGGGGTAGATTTCGGTACAGAGAGCTTCCGTAAAACCCCTCTCGGCAAGGCCACCCAGATTGCCATTGACAATGCAGTGGAATTTATTGCTTCAAAGCTAAGGGATATTCCATTCCAGGGAAGGATAATTAAAGTGAGCGGAAAAGATGTCTTTATCAGCGCTGGAGAGCAGACAGGAGCCTCAGTTGGAGATAAATTTACCGTCTATTCAGTGGGAGAAGAGTTGGTGGATCCTGATACCGGGGAACTCCTTGGTGTTGAGGAAGAGGAAATAGGAGCAGTAAAGATCTCCCAGGTAAAGAAGAAGTATTCAAAAGCCAGGTTAGTCAGTGGTGGAGAAGGGATTAAAAGGGGGGATATTATCCGTTCCCAATAGCTTCAAAGATATATTGAACATGCGGGAAATATAAATAGTTCTGACACCACTGCAAATTTTTGGGTATAAGCTAACCTGACTTATAAAGGAGAAAAAACATGTTTAACAAATTGAGTGGTTTAATTCTGATTCTTTCCCTTCTATTTGCCCTTGGTTGTGCCTCAACCCTGGAACAGGTAAATAAAGGGGCTAAGGAGGCAGGGAAGACAGGCGGTAAGGTCATTCGAGTTCCAAGTTCGGTAAGTGAAGGGGCTGCCGAAGGGATAGCTGGAGAGTCCGAGTCCGACCCCTATGGTCGTGAGTAGTCCAGAAAATAGACTTTCTACTGATGCAACAACAACTGAGATAATAACTATCAAGAAGGTAAATAATCATGGCAAGGGATAAATTTCTATTTTTCTCAGCACTTTTTTTCAGCATTGCCTTTTTCCTTGCTCTGGTCTTATCCTTACCCACCCGGGCAGGGGAGCCTTTCAAGCCCTCCAAGGATATCTTTAAGCCTACGGAGAAGGGAATACAAATGGAGAGGCAGAAACTACCATCAACCCAAAAGCCACGTTGGGTGGAACCCAACATGAACCGCCCTGGCTCGGATTACAAGAGCTTCTGGCTATCCGGAGGGTGTGAGCAGTGCCAGAAGGCATGTGCTAAGGACCCTAAATGCAAAGCCTATACCTATGTCAAGCCAGTGAAAAAGGGTGCCAAAGCACGTTGCTTGCTTAAATTCAGCGTGCCGCCACCGGTCCCGAACAAGCGCTGTATCTCTGGCGTAAAGCCCACTAAAAGACCTATTGGGGTGAAACCTGCGCCGAAGGTGGAGCTTCAGGCAAAGGTGAAGCCTCTGCCGAAGCAGCAACCTGATCAAGAGGAACTACTCCCTCAAGGTGACATTGAAGAGCCTGAAGGATACCCAGAAGGTGATTATGTATCTTCTGAAGAGGATTATGTTTACGAGGAGTATCCTGAGCAATATGCTGAAGAGGGTATTTCCGAGGAGAAACGCGATTTACTCGATGAGTTAGGGTATAGGGTCTGGGAAGGCCCCGGGGAAGGTGCTCAGGAAGAGGCTATGCAAGCCGAAGGAATGCCCGAGGAGCCCACAGAAGAAAAGCCCTACGCCGGAGGTGTCGCAGCGGCCCTTATGGGAGAGAAACCAGAGCTTTTGATCACCAACATAAAGATGCGGAATCCAAACAAGAAGGAGCTTATCATCAACAAGGAACTTAAGCCTCAAGACTGGGTCTTTGAGGTCAAAGTGCTAAATATAGGCAAAACGCCGGTGAGCAACGTAGGGGTCCTTGTGGCAGTAAAG
>JABXJZ010000255.1 GCA_013375335.1 Desulfobacterales bacterium | reverse complement strand
ATCGAAATTGACAGGGCTACCGTTAGGTGAGACTGTCTCGACAGAGGCCATAGTTGACCTCATTGTTCACCCTTCCGGGATAGCTCGGGGAAGCCCGGATCAGGCCAGAATCATCCCCTTTATTAATAAAATGGATTTGCATGCTGACCTATCAATCGCAAGGGGTTTAGCCTCCAAGATTCTAGATACGGGTCATCCCCGGGTCGATAGAGTTGTCTTGGGCCAGGCCCAATTGAATCCCCCGGTGACAGAGGTAGTTTTTGAGAGGGAGTGATATGAAAGATATCTTTGAGGAAATTGTAAGGATCAGATCTGAAGGAGGGAGCGCTGCCCTTGCTACCGTCATAAGGACGGAGGGCTCTACCCCCCGGAAGGAAGGCTCAAAGATGTTAATACGAGGCGATGGCACGATCCTCGGCTCGATAGGTGGAGGGAGCCTGGAGGCTCAAGTTTGCCGAGAAGCCATGGATGTAATAAAAGAGGCCAGGCCTAAGGTCCTGCATTTTAACCTGACAGGAGAAGAGGCGGCAGAAGATGGGATGGTGTGTGGTGGGAATACGGATGTCTTGGTTGAGCCGATCCTAGCTCAACCCACCCTACACATTTTTGGAGCGGGACATATCTCCCTTTCCATCTCCAAAATCGCCAAGATGGTGGGATTTAAGGTGGTTGTAATTGACAACAGGACTGAGTTTGCAAACACTGACCGATTTCCGGAGGCAGACGAGATATTGGCTGAGAACTTCGCGAGGGTACTTTCAAAACTAAAGGTCAATAGATTATCCTACATAGTCATAGTAACCAGGGGCCATCAATTTGATGAAAAGGTATTGGAATGGGCGGTGAAGACCGAGGCAGGGTATATTGGGATGATAGGGAGTAGAGAAAAGAAGGAGGCTGTATTTTCGCATCTACAATCTAAGGGGATATCTGAGCACCTCCTTGGAGGTGTACATGCTCCCATCGGAATTGATATCAGTGCAGAAACACCTGAAGAGATAGCCGTGAGCATCATGGCCGAGATCATAAAGGTTAGAAGAGAAAGGGAAGGGACTGGGATAAAGAACTGGAAGGTTTAAAGGTCCTGGAAAATCCGGGAGTACAAATAGGTGGAATCAATACCTGGCATCTTACTCTCTGCCGGCAGTTCTATACGCTTCGGCTCTGAGAAGCTACTTGCCGTCCTCCCAACGGGTGGAACAGTTTTAGAAAGGGCCCTGAGGGTGCACCTGCAGAGTCAGATCTCCCCCCTAATAGTTGTCGTTTCTCCTTTTCTCGGAAAGATCATCTTCGAGAAAGCCAAGGTCCTCTCCTTTTCAAGGATTGCAATCGAAAAAGAGGTGGGCCCCTGGTATGCCTTCTCAAGCCGATGGGGAAGGGGGAGATTGGTCATTAACCCAAACCCGAAACAGGGAATCTCCTCTTCCATTCATAAAGGAGTAAGCTGCCTCAAAGACGAAGAGAAGGATAACGGGATTCTGATTTCCCTGGCAGATCTGCCTTATCTACGTTGCGAGACGATAAATTTCTTAATTAAGAAATTCCTGGAGAAAAGGGCCGGGGTTCTCTTTCCTGTGTTCAACGGCATTACAGGCCACCCGGTCATTGTCGATATAGATCGATTTGAAGCTGATATCGGCAAGATCAAAGGCGACGTAGGCTTCAGGGTTCTTATCAAGAAATACCCGGGAATGGTAAAGAGAATACCGTGGAAAGATGACTCGGTTATCTGGGATATCGATGAGCCCAGGGATTTGGAAGGGTTATGATGAACTCAACTATCGAAAACCTGGTGGAAAAGGGCATGGATCTCGCCGGTGACCAGACCGTTACTGACCTCAGAGTGGGCCTTGGCTATACTGCGGCAGAGGTTTCAAACAAAGATGTGGGTCTGGCCTATACCTTTCGCAATGATATTAGTCGCACCTGCACTGCGGTAAAACAGGCAGGGGGAATAACCGGAAGAACAGCCAAAGAGCTAATTGAATGGATGAGAACAGATGACCTTCTCTCCAGTTCAATAGGACTAGCTACCCTAAATGCATTGCTGCAGCCTTACTTCCCTAAGAGTCTGGGTAGTGACTTTCTCCCGCTTTTGGAATTGGGCCCCGATGACAGGGTGGGGATGGTGGGTTTTTTTGCACCCTTGATCCAATCTATCCGGCGAAGATGTGGAGAACTCTTGATATTTGAAAGGCAAACAAACAAGGCAAAGGGATTAGTGGGGCCGGAGGAGATCAGATTTCGCATACCAGATTGCACTGTTGTGATCCTATCCGCAACCACCCTGATAAATAAGACATTTGACGAGATTGTGAAATACGTTGGACGAGCCAGAGAGGTGGTCCTGCTAGGTCCATCTGCACCCCTCCTTCCAGATGCCTTTGAAAAGACCCCTGTAACCTATCTGGGAGGTGTCCGGATGATCGACAGGGAAAAATCCCTTAAGATAGTCAGCGAAGGAGGGGGAACACAAAGGCTCATGAAGTCGGGCTCGGTAGAGAAAATGGTAGTTTCCTCAAAAAAATAGGTGGGACTGAGGGCCAAACCTCGGTGTTCGTACCTGCGAGTGAATTTGAAAAACGCTAATAGTATGAGATCTATAATTCATAAAGTGTTTCGTCTTTCAACGGGGTTTTGGGGTTCTCTCTCGACAACCTCTTTTCAGGGAGAGCTAATGGTTCTTCTTCCAAGATGTCTCCTATTTCTTCCTCGATTTTTTCAGGGTCCTCTCCTGCCTCCATCCTCTCTATTGCCTCCTTCATGCCTCTCCCCAGATTCAAGCCGGAAATCTCAGAGAGCCTGCGCATAACATGAGCTGCCTGCCTGGGATCATCTTCGTTGATATTCTCGGCCTCCTTTGCCAGCATGCCAACCGCCTTTTCCATCCTTTCCTCATCAAAAGGGAGAGAATCGTTACTATCTCCCCCAGGGCTCTGCCTCAGTGTAGAAAAGCTTGATAGATATCGCCTTAATTTCACCTTCCTGCATCTGGGACAGATTGGTTGTTTGCTTGTATTGACTGATTTT
>JABXJZ010000041.1 GCA_013375335.1 Desulfobacterales bacterium | reverse complement strand
TTTGGAGCCACTGGTGGGGCTGGGGCTCTCCTTGCGAAACGGATAAAGAAGGCCGAAATCATTGCGTACGCCGATTTGGGACCTGAGGCAATCAGGATGTTAGAGGTAGAGGATTTCCCTGTGATAGTGATTAACGACACAAAGGGAAACGATCTCTACCAGGAAGGCATCGGCAGATATGCCAAGACAGATGAGGCCGACTATTAGCAACGGGGCGCGGGCGCGAGGAAAATAAAGGCTTGCAACGAATTGAATAAAGATGATATTTATACCCCTGATTAACGGACACATGGCCACAATGACGTATCGAGGTCCTACTTGCCCCTACATTCGGTAGTTTCACCTCGAGCATTGAACCATGGAAAAAACGGTAAGGCTAAACCTGAAAGGCTCCCCTCCTGTTGAGGTTTCCGCGCAAGGCCTTAATGGCTTTGAGGCGTTAAAGGCCTTGAGCACAGACAACATGGAGAAGATGGCAGCAATCAAGATAAACGGCGAGATCAAGGATCTCTCAGCGGAGATCAACTCATCTGCCCAAATTGAGCCTGTCTATACAACTTCCGAAGAGGGGTTACAGATAGTGAGGCATAGTGCTGCCCATGTGATGGCCGAGGCGGTGAAGGATCTCTTCCCTGGGGTAAAGGTCACTATCGGTCCTGCCATCAAAGACGGTTTCTACTATGACTTCGACTATGAGAGGCGATTCGAGGCCAAGGATCTTCCAGACATAGAATCAAAGATGGCTGAAATAATCGATAAAGATCTCGCCTTCATTAGAAGTGAAGTTCCCAGGGAAGAGGCGATCGATCTTTTTAAGGCCCAGGGTGAGCCTTACAAGGTTGAGCTCCTTGAAGACCTTTCAGAGGAAAAGGTGAGCATATACAGACAGGGAAACTTCACGGATTTGTGCAGGGGTCCACACGTTCCCTCAACAGGAAAGATAAAGGCCTTTCATCTCACCAATGTGGCTGGGGCATACTGGAAGGGAGATGAACACAACGCTATGTTGAGCAGGATTTACGGGGTTGCCTTTGCCGACCAGGAATCCCTTGATGCACACCTGAAGAACCTTGAGGAGGCAAAAAAAAGGGACCACCGCTTACTGGGAAGACAGCTAGATCTTTTCACCATCCGCGATGATGTTGGTCCTGGCATGGTTATATTTCATCCCAATGGGGCCATGCTTCGGCATATCCTTGAAGAATTTATGATACGAGAACATCTCAAAAGGGGCTATGAACTGGCACAAGGGCCTCAACTTCTAAAAACCGAACTATGGAAGAAATCAGGCCACTTTGATCACTATGGAGAGCATATGTATTTTACCTCTGTAGAAGACCAGTCCTATGGTATTAAACCCATGAACTGTGTGGCCCATATGCTCATTTACTCCTCCAAGCTGAGAAGCTATCGGGAATTACCAAAGAGATACTTTGAATTGGGGACTGTTCACAGGCATGAACGCTCTGGTGTGCTCCACGGATTGATAAGGGCACGACAATTTACCCAGGACGATGCCCATATTCTCTGCACGCACGAGCAATTGAAGGGTGAGATAAAGAGTATATTGGACTTTGTAAGGGATATTATGGCCATCTTCGGCTTTGACTATCATTTAGAGATAAGCACAAGACCGACAAAGTCGATCGGTACTGACGAGGATTGGGAAAGGGCTATCCATGCATTGATAGAGTCTGTCGAAGAACATAATCTCCCCTATCAAATAAATGAGGGAGAGGGCGCATTCTATGGCCCGAAGATAGATGTCATGCTTAAGGATGCCCTTGAAAGGAGCTGGCAGTGCGCTACCATACAATGCGATTTTGCGCTCCCGGACCGATTTGACCTCACCTATGTAGGGGCCGACGGCGAAAAACATCGACCTGCAATGATTCACCGCGTAATACTTGGTTCTATTGAGCGCTTTCTTGGCATTCTAATCGAGCACTATGCAGGTGCCTTCCCCGTATGGCTTGCCCCAGTTCAGTCAATTGTGCTCACCATCACCGATCGCAACATCCCCTACGGCGAAGACTTATCCAAGACCCTATTTGGGGCAGGGATCAGGGTTGAGACGGACTTCAGGAATGAAAAACTGAGCTTTAAGGTAAGGGAGGCCCAGATGAAAAAGATCCCCTATATGCTGGTCGTGGGAGACAAGGAGATGGAAACTGGTCATGTAACCGTTAGGCTGAGAGATGGTCGCAACCTTCCGTCCATGTCTCCAGGGGAGTTAATTGATAGAATAAGGGGTGAATCTGAAAAGAGGAGATAGCGATTAGCAAAAAACTGGACGTAAGGGTCAACGAGCAAATCAGGGCCGGGAGAGTCAGGTTAATCTCAGCAGACGGGAAGCAGATCGGGATCGTCGCCATTGATAAGGCCCTGCTTGCAGCTAGGGAAAACGACCTTGACCTGGTTGAGGTAGCCCCAAATGCAGACCCTCCTGTCTGCCGCATCATGGATTACGGTAAGCTGAGGTACGAGAAGGCCAAAAGAGAAAAGGGGAAATCCAGGTCAAGTCACCTCAAGGAGATCAAACTCAGGCCCCTTACTGCAGAACATGATGTAGGGGTGAAGATAAGGAATATAAGAAAATTTCTGGGAAATGGAAACAAGGTGAGGGTTTCCATGATATTCAGGGGCAGGGAGATATCCCATGCTGACATAGGGCTAAACCTGTTGCAAGAGATTATAGAAAAGATCGAAGACATTGGGGTTGTAGAGGTGCCCCCTAAGCTGCAAGAAAAATATATGTCCATGCTCATTGTGCCAAAATAGAGGTAACCCATCGTGCCCAAGATAAAGACCAGAAAGGGGGCTCTAAAGAGGTTTAAGAGGACGGGTGGCGGAAAGCTGCTCAGAGGCAAGGCCTTCGCAAGCCACATCATGGGGAAAAAGTCATCTAAGAGGAAAAGAAATCTCAGAAAATCGACTCTACTCGACAAGACTGATATAAAGAAGGTGGCACGGTTGCTTCCCTATCATTGATGCTCTTCTCTCCTTACTCACTTACCGTAAATAAGTTAGCCTCAGGTGATAGTTGCTCCGTCGTGGGCGGGTCCATTGAAGGCAAAAGGTAGTGAGCATTTGGGAATACAAGGAGGACCAACTATTGACATTACCATAACTACTATGAGGTATAAGCTATGGCGAGAGTAACAAATGCGCCGCAATCCAGAAGGAGAAGGAAAAAGGTCCTTAAGGAGGCTAAAGGGTACAGGGGCGGTAGGGGCAAGCTCTTGAAGACCGCTACTGTAGCCGTAATGAGGTCCAGGCAATACGCGTACAGGGACAGGAAAAAGAGAAAGGGCGACTTTAGGAGGCTCTGGATAGTCAGGATCAATGCAGCTGCCAGAGAAAATGGCCTTACCTATAGCAAATTGATCAGCGGGCTCAAAAAGGCAGGTATAGCCTTAGACAGAAAAGTCTTGGCCGAGATGGCCGTCAGCGACCCCAAGGCCTTCTCAGAGATAGCCAGTATGGTAAGCTGATACATCCGAGGGGAGAATTTAAGGTGAAGGATGAACTCCTTGAATTAAAAACCAGGGCCCTAGAAGAGCTCAAATCCGTTACTGAAAACCCTCAATTAGAAGAATGGAGGAAGCGGTACCTTGGCAGAAGAGGTCACCTTACCCTTCTGTTAAAGAGGTTGCCAGAATTATCGAAAGGGGAAAGACCTCCTATAGGCAAGCTTGCCAACGAGGCAAAAGAGGAACTATCCAGAGAATTCCAATCAAAACTAGATTCTCTCTCCGCCAGAGAGGAGGACGAATCATTTCTTGATGTGACCCTCCCAGGTAGACGGACCCCACGAGGCCACTGGCACCCTATTACCCAAACAACCGAACAGATATGTGCCATCTTCTCGAGATTGGGATTTGCAGTGGTTGAGGGGCCCGAGGTCGAACTCGATTACTACAACTTCGAGGCCCTCAACATGCCAAAGGATCATCCGGCAAGGGATATGCAGGATACTTTCTACATCTCCGATAACGTTGTCCTGAGAACCCATACCTCACCAATGCAGATCAGGGTAATGGAAAAACAATTGCCCCCTGTGAGCATAGTGGCTCCCGGAAAGGTCTACCGCCCAGATTCAGATATCAGCCATACCCCTATGTTCCACCAAGTGGAAGGCCTCTTAGTAGATAAAGGGGTTTCCTTTGGCGATCTTAAGGGGACACTTACTACCTTTGTGCATCAGATGTTCGACCCTGATACCAAGCTTCGGTTCAGGCCGGGCTTCTTCCCTTTTACTGAACCCAGTGCAGAGGTTGATATTCAATGTGTCATATGTAAGGGAGAGGGGTGTCGGACCTGCTCTTATACTGGCTGGCTCGAGATCCTTGGCTCTGGCATGGTAGATCCAGAGGTCTTCAAGATCGTCGGGTATGATCCGGAGGACATCTCTGGTTTTGCCTTCGGTATGGGGGTTGAAAGGATTGCCATGCTTAAATCTGGCGTGGATGACATCAGGCTCTTTTTTGAAAACGACATCAGATTCCTACGGCAGTTTTAGGTCTTTGACATTTAGTCATTGGGGTTTTGTCATTTGTCATTTTTCTGAAAAGCCATTAGGTACGCAATAATCTTCTAAAGGCTAAAAAATGAGGGTTGGCCTTAATTGGCTAAAGGAATTTGTAGATATTCATCAGACACCAGCTGAGGTGGCAGAAGTGCTCACCATGGCGGGCCTTGAGGTTGAAGGCCTTGAGCGTAAGGGTCAAAACCTCAGTGATGTCACGGTATCCCGAATCTTGGATATTAAGCCCCACCCCCGCGCCGATAGACTGTCGATCTGTCAGTTAGCGACTGGAAGACAAGAGGTATCCGTGGTCTGTGGTGCCCTCAACATCAGCAAGGGCGATCTCGTGCCCCTGGCACTGCCAGGGACGAGACTTCCCGATGGCACGCCCATCAAAGAGAGCAGGATAAGGGGGGAGGTATCTCACGGAATGCTCTTAGCCGAGGATGAAATGGGTCTCACAGATGACCATAGCGGCATTATGATCCTCCCAGACGATCTCACTCCTGGCCAATCCCTTTCCGAAGCCATGGATCTGGAAGACTGGGTACTGGAGGTCACCCTTACTCCCAACCGCATCGACTGTGCATCTGTGCTGGGTATCGCCCGAGAGATAGCTGCATTGACCAATAAGACGACTACAATGCCGGAGGTACACATCGAGGAGAGTACTGCCCCTATAGAAGACCTGGCTTCAGTGACCGTACTCGACACCCATGGCTGCCCTCGATACACAGCTGGTCTCGTGGATCAGGTGAAAATTGGCCCTTCCCCATTTTGGATGAGGTACAGGCTGCATATGTCGGGAATCAGGGCTATCAATAATGTAGTCGATATAACCAACTACGTGCTTATGGAGCTTGGGCAACCACTGCACGCATTTGACTACCACCGGTTAGCGGGCAGAAAGATAGTGGTAAAAAGGGCAGAAAACGGCCAGGCCTTTACCACCTTAGATGGACAGCTCAGGGAACTCGATGATCAGACCTTGATGATATGTGACGGAGAACGGGCAGTGGCCTTAGCCGGGATAATGGGGGGTCTTAACTCGGAAATAACCCCAGACTCCACTACGGTATTGGTGGAAAGTGCGTACTTTGATCCCATTATGATCCGCCGGGCCTCAAAGAGGCTTTCCCTCAGCACGGAGGCATCATATCGCTTTGAACGGGGTATTGATATCGGCGGAGTTGACCGGGCACTACGGAGATCACTTATGCTTATTGCGCAACTCGCTGGAGGCAGTATTGCCAAGGGGATCATAGATTGTTACCCAGGGCCATGGTCTGCTCCAAGGATTATGTTGCGCGTTGAGAGAGCAAACGAGGTTCTAGGCACCAATATCGGAACAAGGGAGATAATTCACCACCTCTCCTCACTTGGTATGACAGTGACGGAACTTGATCAGAGCCACCTGGAGGTGAGGCCACCGTCATTCAGGGTGGATATAACCAGAGAGGCCGACCTCATTGAGGAGGTCGCACGGCTCATCGGGTATGATAACATACCAGTCACGCTTCCAGCCATCAGGTCAACTGAAGAGGACACTCCTGAGCTCGCCCTGAGAGATCGAATTAAGGCCCTATTGGTTGGCATGGGTTTTTTAGAAATTGTTACCTATAGCTTCATTTCCCCGCAATCTGCTGAAATACTGGGAGTACAAGGACACAGTCATTTGCGATCTTTTGTAAGACTCCGAAATCCCCTGTCTCGAGACCAATCTGTGATGAGGACCTCCCTTATTCCCGGACTCGTCTCTACGGCTCGCCTAAATTCGTTGCGGGGACAGAACGACATGCGGATCTTCGAATGGGGAAAGATATACCTGAAGGGGGATGGAGAATTACCTCGGGAAAAACAAGTGCTCACTGCACTTATCAGTGGAATGGTTTCCAGTCAAGAGTGGTATCGAATGCCTCGGGAGGTTGATTTTTTTGATATCAAAGGTATAGCTGAAGATATCCTGGACGTGCTTGGAATTGAAGAACCTGAGTTCAAAAGAAATGGCCCGAAAGAAGGACTTGATCCCGATGAATATGCGGGAATCTTTTACTCTGCCTCTGAGATTGGATCAATTGGTAAGGTTTCAAGAAACACTATGGAGGGCTTCGGACTGCAAAGGGATGCCTATCTGTTGGAGCTCGACATCGAGGCCCTTTCACCCTTCGTTAAATCGGTCAGAGAATTCAAGCCCCTCGCAAAATTCCCCTCAGTCACAAGGGATATCTCTATCGTCGTTAATCGCTCTATAGAGACAGCAACGCTTCTCGATATTGTAAAAGGGATGGGGAAAGAACTAATAGAATCCGTTAATATTTTCGACGTTTACCAAGGAAAGCAGATTGGGAAGGAGGAAAAGGCCTTGGCCATAAGGATTGACTACAGATCAAGGCAAAGGACATTGACAGACGAGGAGGTAAACAGGATTCACGAGGGGATCATAGAGGAGATTCGCCGGCGCATAGGCGGAAGACTGAGGGAGGGGCCAAGAAATGGAACTCCCTGATAACAAACGTTTCTTCAGGATCGGTGAGGTAAGCCGGATCATTGGGGTAAGGCCCTATGTCCTCCGTTACTGGGAGACGGAGTTCCCCACCCTTCGGCCCAAAAGGGCGGATTCAAGGCAGAGGATCTATCAACGCGAGGATATTGAGACTATCGGAGAGATAAAAAGACTCCTCTACGAAGAGAAACTGACAGTGGAAGGCGCAAGGAGGAGGCTCAGGGTTGCAAAAAAAACCCACTTTATGCAACCGACTACCCTTTTAAGGGAAATCAAGGAAGAACTCAACCAGATCCTGAAGGTCCTTCAATAGATCAGGAGGCTTCAGCTCTTCCGCCGGAGGCAGACTACCCATAAAATCACGCCAATAGACGCAAGCCCCTCGTACTCGCCGAAGCAATAAGATTCAGATACCCTGTAGAAAAAGGCAACGTTGGCTCTGAAGCAACTTAAGGGTCACGAAATCATCTTGATGTGGTCTGTGCCAAAATACCCTTATTCATTTGATGCCTTTTCTCCGAACGTGATAGCATCCTATTGTTTGGTCGAATCCTTGGGCACGGCTATGGTGCAATTATTATGTTTCGGTATGTGCGAGTAATTTGTCTTAGAACCAACGCCCCCCTTCCGTTGACACAACTGGTTCCCTTAACCCTGATCTTACTACTCTTAAGTGCATGTGGTACTCGCCAGCTTGCACCCATACCCACGCCTGTAAAAACAGCACAGAGTACTGATGGGACACTTTTTGTCGACGTCACTAATACTCATCTGCCCACATCCGACCTTCAGGGCTTTAGCATGGATGTAAGGCCTGTGGACGTGGATGGCGACGGCGACCTCGATGTGGTCATTGCCAACGAATATCGCCCGAATATTCTCCTGCTGAACGATGGAGTGGGACATTTCACCAACGTAAGTGCTCAACGACTGCCGCAGGCCAACCACGACAGCGAGGATGTGGGCATCGGGGACTTGGACGGGGATGGAGACCCGGACATTATGATTGTAAGCGAAGATGACCAGGTAAACGAACTCTATTTGAACAACGGCGAGGGCTTCTTTACGGAGGCAGGTGAACGGCTGCCAGTAATGGGCATATCGAATGCCGTGCTCGTTGCAGATATCGACATCGATGGCGACCAAGACATCCTTATCGGCAACAATGGCCAGAACATCATCCTCATCAACAACGGCAACGCGTTCTTTACTGACGAGACTGCGCAGCGCCTCCCAGCGGTCTCAGACGTCACCCAAGACATCGAACTCGGAGATGTGGACGGGGATGGCGATTTAGACCTGTTGGTGGGAAATGAGGATGGCAATCGCCTGTTGCTCAACCATGGTGACGGATTTTTCGTGGACGCCTCCGAAGAACGGCTGCCACCATCACAAGCTGCTGAAGAGACACGCGAGGCGGATTTCGGGGATGTGGACGGGGATGGCGACCTGGACATCCTGTTTGCCAATGTGAGGCTCTTTGTGGCACAGGCAGTTCCCCGGAATCGGCTGTTGATCAACAGGGGAGGTGGCTTTTTCAGGGATGAGACCCGGGAGCGACTGCCCGAACATCGGGATAGCTCCTTTGACGGCGACTTCGTAGACATTGACGGCGACCGCGATCTTGATATCCTTACGGCCAACCTCGATGACATCACTGGCAGGCGCTTTCATGCACCATATAGAGTATACCTGAACAATGGCCAAGGTGTTTTCGAGGAATCCACCTCGGCTGTATTTCCGAGTGGAGTAACTGGCAACGGTTTTGATATTGAGGTCGCGGATTTCAATGGCGATAGCCACATTGACCTCTACCTCTCAAGCCGCGGTGGCCCGGATCGCTTGTTGTTTTGGAAACCCAACCATACGGGTGATTGACGCCTGCTCTCTCAGACGAAACCTCTCCCATGAACATGATGAGAGAGATTAGGCGTTGACAAGAAAGCCCAACTTCCCTATATTCCACGCCGGTGCTGGTCTTTTGTTGGCAGTGAGGGGAATCATGGTCGATCTCCTGAAGGGTGTTCGAATCGTCAGCTTGACTCACTTCCTGTTCGGGCCGATGGGGCTCCAGATTCTCGCCGACCTCGGCGCTGATGTTATCGCTATCGAGCCTCTCCGTGGTTCCTGGCAGCGCGACTGGGGCGGGGCGGACAACAAGATGGGGGGGGGGCAGAGCGTCCTGTTCCTCTCCGTTGATCGCAACAAGCGAAGCATCGCCATTGACCTCAAATCACCCAAGGGGCTGGAGATCGCGCGCAGAATCATCGCCTCAGCCGACGTTGTTGCAACCAACTACCGGCCCGGGGTCCTCGATAAACTCGGCCTCAGCTACGAGGTCCTGAAGAAGGAAAACCCTAGCCTGATCTACGCTGCGGCTACTGGCTACGGCCCCGACGGCCCCTACGTCAATCGCCCTGGACAGGATCTCCTTGTCCAGGCCATGTCCGGCCTGGCGACCATAACTGGGACCACCGAGACCGGGCCGAGGCCTGTCGGCGTGTCGGCGGTGGACCACCATGGGGTGGCGCTGTTGGCCCTCGGTATCGTCGCGGCGCTATTTCGCCGGACACTCACAGGCCAGGGGTGCCGGGTCGATGTCAGTC
>JABXJZ010000254.1 GCA_013375335.1 Desulfobacterales bacterium | reverse complement strand
TAGTATCAGGTTTGGGTGTGCGCAATCATAGCGACGTGGACTTCGACGCCAGAATAAAGGATTATCCCTCTTCAACTACTTTAATTGTTCTAAAGAGGGATGCTGTCCTCCCTACATTACTCCTGAGAACTTTTTTTATACAATAAATGTGATTGTGCAGCCCCGGTGTCAAGAAAATGCCAAAAATAAAAATAACCGTTCTGAAGAGAGTCGATCCATCTGTGATCTTCGACGGAGACGTGCCCAACAGGCCGGGCACCGACGAGAAGTATACAGTCTGCACCTGGTGCGAGGAGGGGCAAGAGTGGATCTCAGAGAATGGTCGGATGCCCGAGGGCTTCTGCAGTTGGGCCTGGAGGGACATCTACAAGGACCTCTCCATACTGAGGTTTGGAGGGGACGTCACTCCCTGGATGGAAGAAGGGGAGATGATCACCTGCTGCACTGACGGCGTCCGCCCCGTCTCCTTCAAGCTGGAGCGAGTCGAGGACTGAGCTTTGACTCTCGTGCGCGCGACGAGGAAGATGGAAGAGAATCTCCCCATGATCGCATACTGCGGGCTGGACTGCTCTGAGTGCGATGCATACATAGCCACCCAGAATCACGACTTCGAGGCCCTCATGGAGCTGGCTAAAAGATGGGGAGAAAACCACGGTACTTCCTACAGGCCCGAGGACATTGAGTGCGGGGGCTGCCAGAGCGATAGACTGAACGAGTACTGCAACAGATGCGGGGCCAGAGATTGCGGAATTAGCCACGGCTTTGAGACATGCGCCGAGTGCCAGGATTACCCATGCGACAAGCTCAGCAAAGAATGGAAGTCATGGAACATGGCAGACTGGACGAAAGCCAAGGCAGCCCTCGACGATAAGAGTTCGAAGAGTGACTAGTCATGCCCAGTTCAGACATTACGAACGATGAGCACGAGATTACCAAAATAATCCACGACTCATTCGGATGGGCTCTAACCAAAGATCGAGCACTCTTTGAAAGCATCTTTGCAAAGGATGATGACTTCTTCACATATTATCTAGACTCCAAGAGCACCGTCGTGGGATGGAGCCAGTTTGAGACATTTCTGGATAGATGGATGGACCCACGAAACAAAGCCAAAGGATTTGATATCAGAGACCTGAGAATTGTGATCTCAAAGACGGGAGAGGTAGCCTGGTTCTCGGCTATAGTGGACGATGAAGGAGAATTTAATGGGGAGCCTTGGGGCATTAAAGACATTCGATGGACCGGGGTTCTGGAGAGACGCGGTGGGAGCTGGAAGATATGTCAACAGCATATGTCAGAAGCAAACGATAAGAGCCCAAAATAACGGTTGTAAAAATATCGGCGCGCGTCGGAGGACGATCTTCAAGTAGGATACTGTCTTCCCATGATTCTTCTTGAAGTATATTTATAAGAAACTCACAGTGAGACTAACAAAGACAGACTGAGAGAAATACTCACAGCGATTCTATGGGAATTTTCTCTGGCTCTGTCTGAAGCATAATGGAGGATTGAATGATGAAGAAGATGAAGATAACAGTTGTGAAGGGCTTCACAGCCGAGGAGGTGTTCGACGGAGAGGTGCCTGATCACTTCCCCGAGACATTCAAGAGCCCGTGCCCGACGCACCCAGTGGGGCAGGAGTTCGTCATGGAGAACCTGAACTGCCCCGAGGGGTTCTGCAACTGGGCTTACGCCGACATCCAGAAGGACTTGGTGCGTCTGTGGATTGGCGGCCCGACCGGGAAGGAGCGGAACCCTAACTACTACAGCTGCACGGATGGCATGAGGCCCGTGGTCTTCAAGGTGGAGCTGCTGGAGGAGTGAAGATGACGAAAGTAAAGATCACAGTGGTAAAGGCGTTCTCGAACGATGACGTCTTCGGAGGCGACTTGCCTCCCAACTGGAAGGTCGCAGTGAGCGTGTGCGAGGACCACCCGCCCGGCATGGAGTTCTTCTTTGACGGTCACAACTACCCCAATGGGCTCTGCCCCTGGGCCTTCGCGGACATCTTCAGGGACATAATGCACCTGTGGAAGGGCGGCGACTACCCCTGGGTGGGGAAGCCTGGCGTCATGTACTCGGCCTGCGCCGACGGGAAGAAGCCGGTGGTCTTCAAGCTGGAGAGGATCGAAGACTAGCGAGAGTATCTAAAGATGTCAAAGATTATGATAACGGTGCTCAAGGGTCTGACGAGGAGAGAGATCTTCGGGGATGACATCCCGGAACACCTGCCTAATACGGACCCGGACAGTAGGTGCCGCTACCACGTAGCAGGTCAGGAGTACATCTCCGTCGACCGTGACTACCCTGAACCGGTCAACAACGACCGGAGATTCTGCACTTGGGCCTTCGCCGACATCCAGAAGTACCTCGTCTTCTTGGACTTCGAGAACGAGCTCTATGGCCAGGGGAAGCCGGGCTACGCCGCCTGCACGGACGGGACGGCGACGGTGGTGTTCAGGCTCGAGAGGGTCGAGTAGGTGGTTGCCATGAATAAGGTTAGGATCACCGTCTTGAAGTGCTTCACGAAGGAGGAGATCTTCGGGGACGACATCCCAAAGGACCTTGTCGACTCGGTTACCCCCTGCGAGGCGCTCTCCCCCGGCCAGGAATTCGTCATGGAGAGCATGGTTTGCCCCCCGGGCTTCTGCAACTGGGCCTTCGGCGACATCTACAGGGACATCGCCCAGCTCATGATGGGAGGGGACTTCCCCTTCATCGGGAGGCCAGGGATGATGTTCTCCTCGTGCACGGACGGGAAGAGGCCGGTAATATTCCGGCTGGAGAGGCTAGATGAATAAAAAAATTACGACATACGCAGTTTGGGCCATAATTTTATCTCCCCTCATACACGCTTTTCAACTTAAAGAAATAGTTACTAGGGGTAACCGCTACTCCATTTGATCACTTGTTTATATTATTTGAATCAGGTACGGTGATGAAATGTTAGAGAAATCTCTTTAACAATGAAAATATGCGTGCGTTAGTGAAATAGAAGGAGTTGAAGAAGGAGCGTTTGATCTTCCCACCCGAATGGCGTTTTTC
>JABXJZ010000253.1 GCA_013375335.1 Desulfobacterales bacterium | reverse complement strand
CTTCCTCCGAAAGGCCCACCGCTCCCACCTGGGGGATTGTCCAGATACCGCGTGGTATCAGGTGAAAGGGAAACGACCTGGCTTGATGCATGGCATTTTCAGCGGCCGTCACTGCCATGGACGAAGCGGCGTGGCTGAGCATCCATCCACCAGTGGCGTCGCCGACGGCATAGATTCCCGGCACCGAGGTCTCCAGCTTGTCGTTGACAGCAATGCCGCCGTCTTCATTTAACTTCACTCCCGCCTGGTCCAGGCCGATATTGCTGGTATTGGGCTTGCGTTGGGAGACCAGCACCTTTTCCACTTCCACGAGCTGTTCGTCGGGTCCAGCTAAGATGGCCACGAAGCCCTTTTCAGATTTGCGGATCGATTCGACGGCATACTTCAAAAGCAGTTCAACACCTTGTTCCCTGAGCGCCTGGGCGATGCGCTGACTCGTGTCACGATCTTCCTGGGGGAGGATCCGGGAATGCTCAGTGGTCAAATATACCTTAGATCCAAACACGCTAAGGGTATTGGCGATTTCCACGGCCATCGGAAGGGTTCCCCAGACGAGCACAGAAGCAGGGACTCGCTCTAGATCCAGAAATTGATCCGTGGTCATAACTGCTTCTTCGAGACCGGGAATATCGGGAATATCAAGAGAGCTGCCGGTGGCGATAATAACTTTTTTGGCTTCCAGGATGGTACCGTCTACGTCCACCTCCTGGCCATTTTTTAAGACAGCATGGCCTCTGACAACTTCCACCCCATAGTTGCCAAGGAGCCCTTCCATGCCTATACGAATATCACCAGCCACTCCGTTTTTCCTTTCTACGATGGCTTTAAAATCCAGCTCTTCGACCGCCGCCTTGATACCAAACTTATGTCCCATGCGAATATTATGAAGCAGATAGGCGCTGTGCTGCCAGACCTTGGTGGGAATACACCCGCGGTTGACACAAGTGCCCCCGATTTCTCCAACCTCGACCAATGCCACTTTGCCGCCCAGCTGTGAAGCTCGAATAGAAGCTGCGTAACCCCCGGGCCCACCACCAATCACCACTACATCATACATATGATCACCTCTAGCAAAGAATCCACGTACAAAGGAGGTATTCTTGATTTGACTTCAAATTAGGCATAGGAGTGTTTCAGCTGACAACAGGACAAATACTCCATCACTCCTTAGATATTTCTGCCAGTCAAAGGTACGCCTAGCCTACATGGTTTTTGCATTGCAATACAGGGCCACCTCATAGTGAAACTTAACCTATTGATTTCTAAGCCTATTGTTGGGTATGTGTATCTCTTTTTTTGCTTCATGCCCTTAAACAACGGTCTGTACAGGGCCGTTTCAAAATGGTGTATTTCCGACCAATCGATGGAATCCATTGCTGAAGCCTATATACACCACTTTGAAACGGCCATTAGATTTGACTATGTTAGGGCATAGCAAAAAAAGAGATACACATACCCTTAACTTTGACGTTACCCTGTACCCGACGGGGATTTGCTTGTAAAGCATATCAATTTGAGCTATATCTCGCAGCGGCATCATCTTTCCAGGAAGCAGGGTCATCAGAGGCATTGCCTGTAAAGTGAGAAAGGGGAGAGGGTCAGGAAAATCAAGACTTCTTTTCAGCCCACTTTCGCATTATTCCAAGGACTTTCCTCAATACGAGAGACTCTGCATCTGACTTATGCTTCTATCAGGCATTGCATCAGGAGCCAGTGTGCGTTGTACTGCCTGAGGTGTTGTGCAAGGAAGTGAGGGCCTACTTCAACACCTCTGCCAAGTAATCCCTTACTCCCGACACCTCATCCCGGGCAAAGCCCACAAAGATCCTGCCTCTTTTATCCAGTTCTCTGTCGGATATCTCGGACCGTGACCTTTGAAACCAGACACTAAGGGACTTCTGTGGACAGTGACTCCACGTGGTCTTCCATGGTTTGGATGAGGGGACCCAGGGTTTTAGTTGACAGAGCACATATGGCTACGCCCCCGTAGCGTTTGAGATCGTGGTGGAGCATGGTAGTATCGGCCAGGTCCATTTTGTTGAAGACCATAATGGTGGGTTTTTGATGTAATTCCAGTTGACTCAGAGTGCGGTGGACTGCTTCGGTGTGTTCATCGAGTTGAGGGTCACTGGCATCTATGACATGGAGAAGGAGATCTGCATCCTGAAGTTCTTCCAATGTCGCCACAAAGGCATCCAAGAGGTCTTGGGGCAAATCCTTGATGAAGCCCACTGTATCCGTGATGATCACTTCAAAATCTCGTGGGAAACGCAAACGCCTGCTGGTAGGGTCGAGGGTTGCAAAATGCTGGCTTTCCACAAACACATGGCTATTTGTGAGGCTATTCAAGAGAGTTGATTTTCCCGCATTGGTATACCCCACGATTGAAATGATGGGTACCTTTTTGCGAAGGCGTAGGGAACGCTTTTGGGCCCTCCTCTTTCGGACCTTGTTAAGCTCGCGCTCTAAGTGTGCAATGCGATCCTTGATCCGACGACGGTCGATCTCCAGTTTGGTTTCTCCAGGTCCGCGTGCCCCGATACCACCGGTCAGACGAGAAAGGGCATCATCTCTCACTACTAAACGCGGTAGCAAGTACGTAAGTTGGGCCATCTCCACTTGAATCTTTCCTTCTCGGCTCTGAGCTCGCTGGGCAAAGATATCCAGGATAAGTTGGGCCCGGTCAATGACTCGCAGCTCGGTAATGTCCGTGATGGCCCGGATCTGGGATGGGTTGAGTTCTTGGTTGAAGATAAGAAGATCAACGCCAAGCTGCAGAGCCCGAACGATGATCTCGCTCAGCTTACCTTTACCAATTAAGAATTTGGGAATGATTTTGCGCTCCCTTTGAATGATCTTATCCGCTACCACTATCCCGCTCGTCTGGGCCAATTCCGTGAGTTCGTTCATCGAGTCCAAGGCTGTCTTCCGATCGGCATTCGTTACGCTTACCAAGATGGCGCGGTCTTGCCGCTTCATAGCTGAGACGGTCGAGCGATTTCTTTCTAGTTCGTCTTCCAGAGATTGAACTAGTTGTAGAAAATCCAGTTCGGGACGATAACAGG
>JABXJZ010000252.1 GCA_013375335.1 Desulfobacterales bacterium | reverse complement strand
ATGAGGGGCAGGTTAGAGAGATCATCAGGGCTTACGACGAGGTTAGCGCTCTTTGCAAAGGCCATCATATGATCCATGGTCTTGAATTTGTTGCCTAACAGGACCAGAAAGACCTTTCTCCTTTCGCTCATAGAGAGGTGATTGAGGTAATGAATTATAGGACTCCGCTCGACATCATCTCCGTCAAACCCCTCGGAGAGGAAGATCAGGTCAAAGTGATGGAAGCGGAGTTTGCCCATTGCCTCGGTTGTAGATGAAGGCAAGACGGGTTTATAGGCTAATTCCTCAAGGGCAGCGTTGATCTCCGCTACATTTTCTTCATTTCCATCCAAGACCAGGGCCAATCTGGTTCCCTCCTCAAAGAGATCCAGGGGAGTGCTGTCCTCCTCATCCTCAGGGCCAGCTTCCCCCAAATCCCCTTTGCTTGGGGCCAGATCTTCGTCAGGTTGCCCTGCCTTTATCCGTATTTTACCCTTACACCTTGGGCAGGCAACAGTTACCACTTGATTGGGCGGAAGCTTCTCATCTGATATGGTTAATTTCGCCCCACATGATTTACAACTTACATCCATAGGTCTACCTCAACCAGTTTATTTCAATGATTCATCATAGCTCTTATCCAGGGCTAGACCCTCTATAGAAGTGGTTTTTTCTCCCTTGGCCGCCTTTATTGCATCAATAGCCCTTCCTACAACTGCCCTTTGCGACGCATAGGCCAGAGCCGTTTCTTTGGTAATAAGCCCATCCTTGTAAAGCTCGCTAATACACTGATCAAATGTCATCATACCAAAGGCGCGGCCATTCTCCATGATATCATAGAATGTCTTGTCCTCGGTTTCGGCATGGAGGATGAGGTCCTTTACCCTCAGGTTTGAGCCCAGTATCTCAAAGGCCGCAACTCGACCACCTCCGACTTTAGGCAGGAGTCTTTGGCATACTATCCACCTGATTGTATCAGCCAGCCGAACCCTGATCTGTCTCTCCTCCTCCTGTTCAAACATCCCTATAATCCTGTTTACGGTTTGGCCTGCATCCACCGTATGAAGTGTGCTCAACACAAGATGTCCGGTCTCTGCTGCGGAGAGGGCTATCTCCACGGTCTCCCTGTCCCTCATCTCCCCTACCAGGATGACCTTTGGTGCTTGTCGCAGGGCAGCCCTGAGCCCGGAGGCGAATTCGTCGAAGTCCACGCCTAATTCCCTCTGGTTGAAGGTGGCATTTTTCTGCGAGTGGACAAATTCAAGCGGGTCCTCCAGGGTAATCACATGGACTGACTTTTTCTCGTTGATCTCATTTAGAAAGGATGCAATGGATGTGGTCTTTCCAGTTCCCGTGGCACCGGTGACGAGGATCATTCCATTCAGCACCTCTGTCATCTTGTAAAAGGTACGGGGGAGCTCCATTTCGTCAATGGTAGGTACCCTGGATGGCAATTGCCTCATGGCCACGGAATAGCATCCCTTTTGGGAGAAGACATTGACCCTGAAGCGCGCCTTTCCGGCCAACTGGTAGGAGAAGTCACAAGAGCCATCTGTTAGCAGGGTCTTGGTAAGTCTCCGATCACTATTAAGCAGATTAAGGGCAAACATCTCGGTCTGGAAAGGGGTTAACCGGTCAAGCGAGGGTCTCAGGGAGACGGGCTTGAGTACGCCCGAGGACTCTACCTGTGTTGGTTTATCCACTGTAATATTTATGTCGGATACGTCCTCGTATGACTCTAACATGGCCCCGAGGATGTGGTCTACCTCTTGTTTTCTCATTTCTCTACCCCTTTCAGTTTAGGCCTCTGTAAAGTCTGCTGGAGGTTTTTTGAGGAATTGGAAGAATTTGCCCTTGTCGTTACATTTTGCATATGCCTCCTCCGGGCTTATCCTCTTTTTAAGCAAATGTGCTGTTATGGCATCATCTAAGGACTGCATGCCGTATTTCTTTCCAGTTTGCATAGCGGATGGGATCTGAAATGTCTTCCTTTCCCGTATGAGGTTTCTCACTGCGGGGGTGGCAATCATAATCTCAAGTGCTGCGACACGACCCAGGGTGTTATCCGACGAATGATCTACCCTTCTAAACAGGCTCTGGCACACCACTGCCCTGATCCCATCGGCCAAGGTGCTCCTAACCTGAGGTTGTTGCTCTGCAGGAAACACCTCTATTATCCTGTCCACTGTCTTGGCAGCAGAGGAGGTATGGAGGGTGCTGAAGACGAGGTGGCCGGTTAAGGATGCCTCGATGGCAAGGTCGATGGTTTCCAGGTCCCTCATCTCGCCAACCATTATGATATCCGGGTCCTCACGCAGGGCGCCTCGTAGGGCAGCGGAAAATGACCTCGTATGAATACCAATCTCCCTGTGATTTATGACTGCCTTTTGACTTACGTGGACGAATTCGATGGGGTCTTCGATGGTAATAATATGGTCCCTCCTGGTCCTGTTGGCCTCATCTATTATTGCCGCAAGGGTGGTTGACTTTCCGCACCCAGTTGGTCCCGTTACCAGGACAATACCTCTGGGCAGCGTGGCAAGCTGTCGAATAACTGGCGGAAGCCCGAGTTCTTCACAGGTAAGGATTTTATCAGGTATCTCCCTGAAGACTGCAGCCACGCCGTCTTTCTGTCTGAAGAAATTGGCCCTGTAACGGGCCAGCCCGGGTACCTCATAGGCAAAGTCAACATCTCCTGTCTCTTCGAATATCTTGATCTTGTGCTCCGGGGTTACTTCATACAGCATTGCCCTGAGGGTATCGTTATCCAGTTCCTTGTATTTTACCCTTTGGAGGTCCCCCCTAACCCTCAAGATAGGTTGTTTGCCGGCACCTAAGTGAAGGTCTGAGGCTCCTTGGTCATTCATGAGCTTAAAAAACGCATCAATTTGGGCCATGCCTATCTCCCCCCACAGTTGTCGATCTTGATGAGTTCCATCTTGTCCTCTAGGATACACGTTATTGCCCTCAAACACAAGTATTATGTTCGTAAGAGATCTTGCCTGCTGCCGTGGACAAGGCCACCACGAGAGTGGGGAACGAGATGCTATTGACATGGGTCTAAACCTAAAATATAAGAACGTTACTACGTAGGC
>JABXJZ010000251.1 GCA_013375335.1 Desulfobacterales bacterium | reverse complement strand
CCACTGCCCCCTCGCCCTGGTACTTGCCAGTGCTTCGCGAAGCGTATTGGTGGTCTGCGTAAGGGCAGCGGTCTGCTCACTCGCCGTCTTCAATTGGGTGGCAAGTTGACCAAACTTCTCTACCCTGTCCTTCTCAAGCTCATTCATGAGCTTTGAGACGTTTTCCAGCTCAGATGTCATGCGCTGCAACTGCTGATCAATAAGGCCCTTTTTAGCATCGAGCTCCTTGGCGCCCACCTCCCTTTCCGATTCAAGCCTTGCCTTGGCTAACTTCAGAAATTCGTCCGTGGACTTTGACAGTGCATCGAGCGACAGGCTCCCGAAGCTCGCCTTTACATTTTCGATGACGGCATCTATATTCGCCTTTCGGTGCTCCTCGCTCTCACGGAACAGTTCATCTGCGAGTTCCCTGGCTGTCTTTGCCTGGATCAACCTCAAGACAAAGGCGACGGCCAGGCCTAAAATGAACCCCGCGAATAGAGCTATGAGAGCCGGCACCCAGCTCATACAACCCTCCTCGAGGGCACCTTGTTGATGCGCCCTTTTCCCACTAGACTTGCTTACTTACTCTATTAGCACGTTTGGTTCTCTTTCACAACGTTGCTCCTTTTCAGCTCAGGGTAACGTCATAGTCCAAGGTATGGATATCTTTTTTTGATTATGCCCTCACATAGTCTGGATTAGTGGGCGACTCGACGTGAGCTTTCGACCTGAGCTCAAGCCGAAGGGCTCGCCGAAACGTTTCAAAATGGTTTATATAGATGGAGTGCATGATTCTAAGAGTCATGGCGCAATAAACCATTTTGAAACGACCCAGTACAGGCCTCTATTATAGGGCATAACAAAAAAAGACATCCATACCTTCACCCTGTGGAATAGGGACATGCCAAATGAAGAAACACGGTCTATCCTACAGGCCAATCACACTCTTGGGTAATGGCAAAAGATTATTCCACAGGGCAGACAATAGGCTTAAAAACCAATAGGTTCGGTTCGACAATGACGTGGCCCTGCTTTTCAGCTCATCTTTTGTCTATATTTGTGAGTGTAAGTGCTGCGTTTGACTCTTGCGGTTCTTTCTGGTAAGAGCGATCTATGCAGAAACAGCTCGAAGGCAAGGATCATACTATGAACTGCGTACATGCAAAGACGGTTTATACCGGGAACTCAGTTGTAGAGGACGCGTACGTCCTCTTTGACGGGCAGAATATTGCCGATGTCTCCAAGGGAAAAGGGGGCACGCTGCTAGGGGAATTCGAGGTGTTGACGCCCGCCTTTATCGATCCTCACAGCCACATCGGCATGACACGGGCCGGTGAGCCCAACGAGGAGTCGGAGTCGAACGACAAGCTGGATACTATCTTCGCCCTCCCCGATGCCCTTGACTCCGTGCAGATGGACGACAAGACCTTCCAGGAGGCAGTTGAGATGGGCGTATTGTATTCGTGCGTGGTCCCGGGAAGCGGTAACATTATCGGGGGGCTTTCTGCAGTAATCCGAAACTACGCCAGGAACAGCACGGAGGCGCTGATAGCCCGCGCAGGTGTCAAGGCCGCCTTTGGGCACAATCCCATGTCAACCCAGGGCTGGAGGGGCACTCGTCCCTCCACACGTATGGGGGCAATAGCCCTGCTTCGGAAGAGGCTCGACGAGGTTTATCAGAAGATGCAAAAATACAGCAAGACCAGGGGCAAGAAAAAGGAAGATATCACCTTCTCTGCTGAGGAAACCGTGCTGCGGGATGTGCTGACCGGTAAGACCCGCCTGCGCGCACATGCTCACAAGATTGATGATATCGCCGTGCTGCTGCGGGTAGTGGACGACTTCAAGATCAAGGTCTCTGTCGAACACGCCATGGATGTTCACCAGCCCGAGATCTTCAGGGAGCTAAAGAAGCGGAACATCCCAGTCATCTACGGCCCACTCGATGCCTTCGCCTACAAGGTGGAGCTCAAGCACGAGAATTGGCAAAATATTCGTCACCTCCTGGATTCCCGCGTGGAGTATGGCCTCATGACAGACCATCCCGTGACCCCTGCGCGGCAGCTCTTCCTGCAGACCCGCTGGTTCACCCGGGCAGGCCTCTCCAGGCAACAGGCCATAGAGATAGTATCACGCAAGAACGCCGATATCCTTGGCCTCAGCAAGCTTCTCGGCACCCTCGAAAAGGGTAAGTGGGCCTCGTTCACCTGCTGGAGTGGAGATCCATTCGACCTGACTAGCTACCCAGTGGCCGTATACGGGGAGGGGAAACTGCTCTACTCCGAGGCATAAAAATCCCTCAGGCACCCTTCTCCCGCTCCCTCAGGATGATCTCGGCGGCGATCCTGGCGGCCTTGCCGCATACCCCCGGACATGCCTCCCGAGAATGGCCGCCGTCGTCGTGGAACCTCTCTCTCTCCTCGTCATCCCACAGGCGGTAGGTGCGGCCCATCAGAGCCTTATGGATATCGGCGCACAGTGTGTGTCCTACCCGTTCAAGAAATCTCTGCCTCGCCTCACGTGCAAGGGCCATACATGACTGGTAGGTATCAAAATCCTCCAGGTTCCTCCGGCCTGCCACTGTGCCGATGGCCATGATTGCACCTGTCAGCGCACCGCAGGTCTCCCCAGCGCGAGCTACCCCCCCGGCCAGGGAGCTGCCCGCCATAAAGGAGGCCTCGTTTCCGATATCCAGCTTCTCTTGCAAACTTGCAAGCACCGACTGGGTTCACCCCCAGTACTCCATGTCATTCTGGATGGCCTGCTCCTCGATCTCGTCAATCAGCTCTTGCTTTTCCTCGTCCATCGTCTTCTCCTCTCTCTTCTCCAGTTGAATGACTTCTTTCTGCGTCTCCTACCCCTGCGGCCCTTTGAGGAGGTCCTCGATCTCATCCCTTGTGGGAAGCGAATCCTGAGCCCCCTTCCGCGTCACCGCCACCGAGCCGGCTGCACTGGCGAAACCGATAGCCTCTTCCATGGGCCGCCCCTCTGCTAGCGCACAGGCCAGGGCCCCGTTGAAGGCATCACCTGCCGCCGTGGAATCAACTGCTGCCACTGGGAAAGAGGGGACGGCCTCCACCCTATCTCTCCCAACCCAGCAGGACCC
>JABXJZ010000250.1 GCA_013375335.1 Desulfobacterales bacterium | reverse complement strand
GCCATCTCCTCCGGTAAGGCCAACGGTATATAATCCCTTCTCTTTGGCAGTCCTTATAGCAGAGAGAATGTTTCCTGACCTACCACTCGCTGAAATGGCAAGCAAGATGTCTCCTTCAATACCAAGGGCCTGGATTTGCTTAGAAAAAACCTCCTCATATCGATAATCATTGGCCACACTGGTAATTATGGAGCTATCGGTAGTGAGCGCCAAGGCCGGTAAGGGATGCCGTTCTATCTGGAACCTGTTCACAAACTCTGCAGCAAAATGCTGGGCATCAGCTGCGCTTCCTCCATTACCACAGATCATGAGCTTTCTGTCATTCTTGAAGGCCTGGGAGATATCTTCAGCAAGATGTATCAATGCGGAGATATTTTTTCTGATGAAATCCCCTTTGACCCTCAAGCTTTCATCGAGTGCCTTTGCAATAATATTCTCCATCGCGTTGCCCATCTGTCTTTTACCTCATAATATACCCTGCTTCAAACCATTACTTGAAATTATAACCTCCCTATAGATTTGTCAATGCTGGTTCGATTGTGGCAGACTGATTGAGACAATCCCCTTATAAATTAATGAGTTACTTTAACTTATTCTTACCTCCCTCTGCCTACCCATCCTAAGGAGCCCCTGTGAATTCAGTAAAGACTAAGAAAATTTTTCATCCGCATCAATATTTTTTGTTGAAATTGGAATCTCGTTGTGCTAATAAACCCGCTATCCGTTATCCGTTGGGTATCTGGAATTTATAGTACCTGCCTTATGTTTCTAAAAGAGCGCCTCGTGCATCATAACAACCGGCTATCCATATTTTAAATAGATCGTGGAGGAGGTCTTTTAGGGAAAGGGGGTAAAGGGACTCATAACGAGTGGAGACAGCCTCAATATTTAAGAACCAAAAACAAAAGAAGGAGGGAAAGGGATTATGACAAAAGCAGAGCTAATAGCACAGATGGCTAAAAGTACAGGCTTGACAAAGGCAGATTCAGAACGGGCCTTAAACGCTTTCCTCACTACTGCAAAAGGAGCAATAAGAAGGGAAGGCAGGCTTCCTCTAGCGGGCTTTGGAACCTTTGTCGTGGTCAATAGAAAGGCGAGGACTGGAAGGAACCCCCAAACTGGACAGCCGATTCAGATTAGAGCCACTAGGGTTGTCAGGTTTCGCACTGGTAAGGAATTAAAACAGAGTATAGGATAGCCGATTGTTCGTGGTGGCGCGATTCTCTTGGTTACGGGGTCTTACTTCTTTTAGATATTTCTGTTAATGCCTCGGCCACAATTTTTAGCTCTCTCTCCTGAATAGTCCTTAGATCCAGTAAGACCTGGCCTTTTTCGAGGCGTGTAATAATAGGTGGATTATAGGACCTCAGGGATTCTGCGATCGAAGGGGCGGACAACCGATTGGGCGATACGCAGAGAAGCCTGCTGCGTATCTCCTCAAGGGGCAGAGCGCCACCACCAACTCGAGAAAAGCCATCGCAGAGCCTCACTGAAAAATTATCTTCCTCTATCCTTCCAATAAGGCCCAGTAACCTGTCTGCCTTTCTGCACAGACTCCGATATGGTTGGCACAACATTCTCAGAGTCGGTATAAGTCTAATCGCTCGGTCTTTATCCCTATAGGTGTAAAGCGTCTCTTGAAGCGCGACGAGTGTGAGCTTATCTACCCTGAGAGCCCTGTTCAACTGGTTGGCCTTTATGGCTGAGATGATCTCTTTCCTTCCAAGTATTATCCCACACTGTGGCCCACCCAACATCTTATCGCCACTGAAGGTAATTATATCTGCTCCTTTTGCTACAGAGTCCTGAACTGTTGGTTCCTTTTTGAGTCCATACCTGGAAAAATCGATAAGGCACCCGCTACCAAGATCCTCCATTACAGGAAGACCGTGTTTTTTTCCTAAGGCAACCAGCTCCTCTAATCCAGCTTCCTCGGTGAATCCTATTATCTGGAAATTGCTTGCGTGAACCCTAAGCAGAAGAGCGGTCTCTGGTCCAATTGCAGACTCATAATCGCTGATAGTCGTCTTGTTGGTGGTCCCCACCTCAACCATCCTTGCCCCACTTTTCCTCATGACCTCAGGTATCCGAAAGGAGCCGCCAATCTCCACCAGCTGACCTCTGGAAATTATGACCTCCCTATCTTTGGCGATCGTGTCCAGGGCAATGAGAACTGCGGCTGCGTTATTGTTCACAACCAGGGCCCCCTCTGCCCCGGTCAGCTCCACCAGGATCTCCTCCACATGGGCATACCTACTGCCCCGCTTGCCAGTCCCTAGATCGTATTCTAGATTGGTGTAACAGCCTGCTAAGGATCTAAACCTCTCAATGACCCCTTTTGATAAGGGAGATCGTCCCAAATTAGTGTGCACTACGACTCCTGTGGCATTGATCACATGTCTCAATCTTGGCTGAGCTAGGATCGATAGCCTTCTTACTATCTGGTCAACAACATTGTTCAGCTCTAGATCTGGCAATTCGTTGGCTCTTTGAGCACTCTCAACCTCTCCTCTCAGAGTATCCAAAACTTGCCGAATGGCCCTAACAACGAGACCCCTTGGGGTAGTCAATAGCGTGCTCTTGATAGATGGAGATTCCAACAGACTATCTACGGAAGGTATCCGTCTAAAAATCAAATTCTTACTGTCTTTCGCTAACATAGCTCATTGAGAAAACTATAACGGAAATATCCCCTTGCCAGCCAATGAACTCTATGATAAGTAAAATTGATAGTGGTGAGTGTAGCTCAGTTGGCAGAGCACTGGGTTGTGGCCCCAGTGGCCGCGGGTTCGAGTCCCGTCACTCACCCCAAATAAAGGTTATCGGATCAGGATAAAAAACTCGCCTCTCTTTTATCATTCTCAATAATATACCTACCCAATAAAGCGACCAGCATTATACATCCAGTTAAGTATCCTCTCGGATAGAGAATCAGCAAACAGGAAAGGGTATTTTAAAGTACCTGTAAGGATGAGCACAAAGATTATTAAGATACCATACCTTGCCATCTGACGGTACCTGATTGAGAGAGGATAGGGAAGCAGGTAAGCCAATACATGTGAGCCGTCCAGAGGGGGTATTGGGAGAAGATTAA
>JABXJZ010000249.1 GCA_013375335.1 Desulfobacterales bacterium | reverse complement strand
ATCAGCAACCTTTTGGCAGCACGGATCCTATTTTTAACAGGGACATCGGTTTTTATCTGTTCTCTCTTCCCTTTTACGCTTTCGTCCGAAACGGGTTATTGGTGCTTTTCGTTTCGGCTGGTCTGGTCACTATGGGTTGGTATCTGAAAAATGGTGCGCTTCAGGTAGAGGGTGAATTTGGTCAAGTGCAGGGTCCCCCAACCTCTTTACCTAAAATTAGCATTGCACCGAACGCCAAGAAGCACCTTATTTTCTTGGGAGGAATCATTGTTCTACTCGTGGCCTGGGGTTATCACCTGAAAGTGTATGGACTTTTGTATTCTACACAGGGGCCTGCTTTCGGTGCCAGCTATACTGATGTGCACATCAAGGTCCTGGCCTATAGGGTTTTGATCATTATGTCTCTGGGCTTTGCCCTGGTCCTTTTTTACAACGCCTTTACATTCAGGAAGAAATTCATCTTGTTGAGCGGGGGAATTTGGATAGGGGCTGTGGTGGTGTTTGCGACCCTGCTCCCCATCCTGGTACAAAAATTTGTAGTTAAGCCCAATGAATTAGCCAAAGAATCGCCCTACATCGCTTACAGCATTGATTTTACCCGTAAAGCCTATAATCTGAACAGGATAGAGGAAGTCGATTTTGAAGTGAGCGACAAACTGAGTGCGGAGGACATCAAGAGGCATGATGTAACGATTCAAAATATCAGGATCTGGGACGAGCGCCCTTTACTTCAAACCTACAGGCAGATTCAATCCATACGGCTCTATTACGATTTTAACAACGTAGATGTAGATCGTTACCTCATCAATAATCAATATCGGCAGGTCATGCTGGCCGCCCGGGAGTTACTCGTAGATCAACTTCCTGCAAAAACGTGGGTCAACAGACGTCTGATCTATACCCATGGCTACGGATTGGCCTCAAGCCCGGTTAATGAAGTGACCAGCGAGGGACTACCTCGCCTCTTCATCAAAGACCTGCCGCCTTCCTTTGAGCCTGACCTGAAGATAGAGCGCCCCGAGATCTATTACGGAGAAAGAACGGAGGAGTATGTCCTTGTAAAGACTAAAGAACAGGAGTTTGATTACCCCAAGGGGGGAAAGCCTGTATATACCACTTATCAGGGTAAGGGGGGCGTCCCCATCAAGTCTTTTGTAAGAAGACTTTTATTTGCCGTTGAGTTTCTGGATCCCCAGATACTGTTTACCGGTTATCTGAACCCGGAGAGTAGAATCATGTATAACCGCCGGATTGCCAAACGGGCGGGTTTGATTGCCCCATTTCTCGATTATGACGGTGATCCGTACCTGGTTGTCTCCGGCGGAAAGCTCTACTGGATTCAAGACGCCTATACGACCTCTGATATGTATCCCTATTCTCGCCGATCTTATGGCCGTCTTGGAAAAAAAGGACTGAACTACATCCGGAATTCAGTCAAGGTAACTATCGATGCCTATAATGGGGACGTGGTTTTCTACATGATTGATGAAAAAGATCCCATTGTTAAGACCTATTCGGCCATATTCCCTGATCTCTTTAGGCCTTTCAGTGAAATGCCTGCTGATCTGAAAAAGCACATCCGGTACCCCAAGGACCTCTTTAAGATCCAGGTAGATATATACAGAACGTATCACATGGAAGACATCCAGGTCTTCTATAACAAGGAAGACCTCTGGCAAATTCCTGATGAGAAGTATAGTGACAGCCGACAAGAAATGGAACCTTACTATATCATCGCAAAACTGCCCGAAGAGGAAAAGGAAGAGTTTCTTCTGATGCTCCCTTTCACCCCTTCCAAAAAGGATAATATGATTGGCTGGCTGGCGGCCAGAAACGACCTGCCCGACTACGGAAACCTGTTGATCTACAAACTACCCAAGGGAAAACTGGTCTATGGGCCGATGCAGATTGAGGCCAGAGTGGATCAGCAAACGGAAATCTCCCGGGAGTTGAGCTTATGGGGTCAGAGAGGATCCAGGGTCATCAGGGGCAATCTTTTGGCCATTCCCGTCAGTGATACATTTATCTATGTGGAGCCGGTTTACCTGGAGGCAAAACAGGAAGAAAGCGAATTGGCATCGGCACAACCACCTCAACCGAGAGGTTTTGCAAAACCCCGGAGACGAGGCGTGGGAGTTTCTTCACAGCAGGACAGATCGAGGGCCGCTTCCATACCGGAATTGAAGAGGGTTATTGTCGCCTTTGGAAATCGTCTCGTTATGGAGGAAAACCTTGATAGGGCCTTAAGCAGTGTACTGGGTGAGCAAGTGTTGCCCGAGCAATTGGCTTCCCCGTCTATTCCTGAAACCCGGGATATTTCTAATCTAGGAGTGCTGGCCCTGGAACACTATAATAAGGCCAAAGAGTACATACGCCAAGGGAACTGGGCTGAGTACGGGAGGGAACTGGAGAACTTAGAGAAAATCCTAAAAGACATATCGAGTATAACGAAGGAAAAGAAACAATAAAAATTGAGTAAGGTTCAAAAGTGATATGAGAAAACTAGGCTGTCAGCCCTTGACATGGGACAAAATAGGAGATGAGAGGCGCTGCATAAGAAAAAAGGCGGCACCCTTTCATGGTGCCGCCTTGGAGATCCTACTTTGCTATAGTATCTCTACGTCTTTGGCCTTGGGGCCTTTTGGGCCTGTCTCGATCTCAAATCGGACTCTCTGGCCTTCCTGCAGGCTTTTGAATCCGGATCCGTTGATGCCAGTGTGGTGCACGAAAACATCCTGACCATCATCCTGCTGAATGAAACCATAGCCCTTTTGCTGACTGAACCACTTGACGGTTCCTTCTGCCATAGCGCTTACCTCCTTTCCAAAAGATTTCTACGCAGTCAGGATTAACGCTTTGGCAAAAAAAAGACTATTAGAGCTTGGTGTTACAGCTTTAATAGTCTCGACACTTTCCTTCCCCAAAAACTGCCAATCCAAACTTCGTACGGCTATTATAGATACCCTCTAGCAAATTGTCAAGCTTATTTTGTACTCTGGAGTTTCCGGAGTTTTATAGGGTGTATTTCCATAACCTGTTCATTATATGGCAAATTCTATTTTTGATTAGCGAAAACCCTTGTCCTTTCGCTTCCGTGCTTTCGAGGTGACCCTTTCG
>JABXJZ010000248.1 GCA_013375335.1 Desulfobacterales bacterium | reverse complement strand
TGCTCTTCCGATCTGCACCCCTTTGAAATAAGAGCCTGATGATTGGCTCTCTGAGGACAATCAATCCTATCATTGCGGGTATGGTTATAAACATAGTGAGTCTCAGGGCATGAGAAAGTGTCTCCTTGAGCCCATCAAGGTCTCGCTGTGCAGCCTCTCGTGAAAGGGACGGCAAAACAGCTGTACTGATTGCTATGGCAAAGACACCAAGTGGAAACTGGACGAGTCTATCAGCATAGTACAGATAAGAGACGCTGCCCTCCCTGAGAAGAGACGCTAATAGGGTGCCTACTAACTGGTTGACTTGATAAATAGCAGACCCAAAGAGAGTTGGAAGCATGAGCACACCAATCCTCTTTAAGGCCGGGTGATTCGGATTCCATTTTGGCACGAATGAGAGGCCTTTCTCCATCAAGAAGGGGATCTGCAATGCCACTTGTATTACCCCACCCACTACCACCCCAATAGCCAGGCCAACCGTCGGGGTTCTCATGGAGGGAGCGAGGAAAACAAGGGCGGCAATCATAGAGAGGTTTAAGAACACAGGGGCCGCGGCGGGGGCTGCGAAATGCTTGAGGGAGTTAAGGATACCCATGAAGAGGGCAACTAGGCTCACCAGAAATATGTAGGGAAACATGATCCTGGTCAGAAGGACTGTGAGGGCATACTTTTCACCCATACCCCCGAACCCCGGGGCAATAATCCGTACGATCAACGGGGAAAAGACGATGCCGAGGATGGTAATACCCGTTAAAATGAGCACTAAAAAGGTCGAGACAGCCCTTGCCAGCAAAAAGCCCTCTTCTTTCGATCTGGTTTGCAAATATTCCGTAAAGACCGGGATAAAGGCCACGGAGAACGAACCCTCTGCAAAGAGCCGCCTCAAGAGGTTCGGGATCCGAAAGGCAACAAAAAAGGCATCGGCCGTCATACCAGAGCCAAAGAAATTGGCGATGAGGATGTCCCTTGCCAATCCCAGGATCCTGCTTAAGAAGGTGAAAAAACCGACTATTCCAGCCGCCCTGGTGACGTGCTCTTTTTCGTTCATAAAATCCCTTGACACACCTTCAGGATTAGTTTACCCTGCCACCTGTCTCGAATGTGCAGGAGGTAAGAACATGGCAACTCACAAGTCCGCTCTCAAACGGGGCAGACAAAGCAAGGCGCGAAGACTACGGAACATGGCATATAAGAGCAGTGCTAAGACTGCGGTCAAAGAGGTAGGACTCGCCGTCGCAAACAATGACATTGAAGGGGCAAAGGCATCCCTTAATAAGACTGTCTCCATTCTCCAGAAGATTCAATCCAAAGGTGTAATCCACAAAAACACCGCCAGCAGGAAGATCTCCAGATTAGCCCGTCAGGTAAATAGACTTGCTACAATGAGTTCGGAGGGAAACAAAGATGAAAGACCAGGCCCTCCAGAACAAGATCCCCCTTCGAGCCAGACCTGATTAGCCCGTCTGCATTATGTATGTGGCGCAAGGCCTCTTCCAGCTCACGCTCCTTCCAGAGCCTCTCCTGAGCGATGCATTTTTCCACTACAAAACTGGGCAGAGGCCTTAATCTCTCGACTGCCCCCCTCTTCCCCCCGCCCTTATGAAGGCCTGATTTGGTCTTCACGATTAATCTGATCTGCCTGGCCAACATCCCCAAAATCCCCAAGGCAGCTCTTGTGTCACGTCCCTGTGTGTCAAAAAGCCTGCTTAAGGCTGCTATGGCATGGGGGGCATCCTTTTTGGAAACATAATCGACGAGATCGAAGATAGTAAAGAGCTTACTAAAGGTAGTCAACTCCTTGATCTGTTCTACTCCTATCCGGGAATTGGGATGCCTCACGGAAAGTTTCGATAATTCGCTGAAAAGATCCCTTAAGCTGCTGCCAACCATCTGGTAGAGAAAGGCGGGTATATCTTTATCCAGACTCAACCCTAAGTCCTTTGCCCTCTCTTGAATCCAGCCGTGCAGTTGCCGCTCGGATAGTCTTCTGAAGTTCACCGCCCTGCCAAGTTCCTTAAACCTTTTATAAAAAAGGCCGTTTAAATCTACCGCGCCTGATACCCAGATAACGCATGTGGAGTCAACTGGGCGGCCCAGGTAGGGAACAAAGAGCTCGCACTCTTGCCTCGTGAATTTTTCAGTACCTCTGACTACGATCAACCTGCGGGGAGACATGAAGGGGACAAGGCGGGCCCTGTTGACTATCTCTCGAGGAGAAACCTCCCCCACATAAAGGGTCTCTACGTTAAACGCCTTTACCGAGTCAGGTACTAAATCCTTCTTAATCCTATTAAGGGTCAGTTCAATCCAGAACTCCTCGGGGCCATAAAACAGATAAAAGGGCGCGATAACCCCCTTCTCTAAAGACACCAGGATACTGTCCGGCGTTAGATCTCGCATCAAAACCTTTCCATGATCCTCGAATACACCCTTGTTGCAAGGTCGCGGGCGATGGATATAACTGCCTGGCGTTGGTTATAGCGATTCTGTAAAGGGTCTGCGCTCACAGAGTAGGTTGCCTCACCGGTGAGGTTGGAATCATGCCAGATTGTCCTCCCTGTCCCCGTATCTATAAACTTTATATCCAGTCTTACCTTCAGGGTGCGAGAGCTGGTGACCTCATCTGTTGAGAGGTAACCATCTATAGTCTGCTGCGTTATCGTATAAGCCAATGGTTCTGTTGCGATAGAATAAATCCGGCCGCTAAGAAGGGTCTGGGCCTTGTCCTTACTCTCTATCCTCACCCTGGAGTGACGTATGAATTCCTCCCTCACTATCCTCGTGAACTCACCTTCGATTCCCATGAAAGAAGAGGTGCTGGAAAAGAGTGGGATGGCTATGGAATCCGGGCCTATGCCGATAGGTCTTCCCGCTGGTCTAAAGTGATAGCCGCAACCAAAGCCAAGGCAGGACACTATAAATATCAGGATAATGCGCTGGTGGACCCCTTGAAGATTCTGCTTCTTTGTCTCATTCACTGTAAGCTCGATTCTACGCTAATACCCCTCCCCCTAGATCACACGACCACGTTCACCAGCTTTTTCTGGACAACGATTACCCTCTTTACCTCTCTGTCGCCAATAAAGGATTGAATTCTCTTATCCCTCAACGCCTGATCCTGGATCTCCTCTT
>JABXJZ010000247.1 GCA_013375335.1 Desulfobacterales bacterium | reverse complement strand
GGCAGGCTCTCCATCGCCGCAATGGGCTTAGGAGGGGCACAGGGTGCCTTTGAGTTGGCGCTGAAGTATTCCAAGGAGAGGATTCAATTCGGTAAACCAATATCTACCTTCCAGGTCAACGCCTTCAAACTCGCGGATATGGCCACCGACATAGAGTGCGCCCGGCTACTGCTCTATAAGGCCTGCTGGCTGAGGGACAACGACCAGCCCTTTGCAAAGCATGCCTCCATGGCCAAATTATACTGCTCAGAGATCATGGGTAGGTGCGTTGACCATGCCGTGCAGCTCCACGGCGGCTACGGCCTAATGAAAGAATATGATGTGGAGAGATTCTACGGGGATCATAAGCTCTTAGAGATTGAGGAGGGAACCTCTGAGATCCAGCGTATCGTGATCTCTCGACTAATTGACGCGGTTTAGCTTCATGTTAGACAGGCTCGCCAAAGAATTCGGTCAAACCTCGATCTATTGACAATTGCCCTGAAAACTGATTCTGGAGAGAGAGGTCACCCATTAAGGGCGAGTCCTCAGAGGAATAGGTCCGTCCCGGTGAAATATGCTTAGCATTTCACCGGACAGGCAAAGGAAAAAACACCCCTCCGGGCAAGAAAGGTGACCCTTTTTTCTTGACCTAGACATCCGCACCAGCACGGCCTCGTTTCTAACCCTCCTCTGATCCGTTACTAATGTCTCATTGGTTCTGGCCAATAGCTGACGCGCACCGATCACCCATCGGGATCAAGGCTATCGTTGTGTTTAAATGAAGATAACCTGATTTAAACACAGCCCCTTCCGCCCAAGGAGGGCCAGAAAATCATTGGTTCCATACCGCGTCCAATTGGATCTATGACAAACCCTATGGTTCTTAGCCAATGAAAAAGGCCTCTAAGGAGGATTTCTTTGACATGCTCAAGGTACAGGGGGCTACTGTCCCTTTTCTCATCTTCTGAATCTTCTCCATATTGTGTCTTGCGTCAAGGAAACGGCGACTGGACAGGTCACCGGCGGTTTACAATTTGTGTTTTATCCCCGGGGCTTTGTCAACTTAGCTTTCCGAGAAAGGCCCCTTACATGCTTAGCAATGTCTCAGCCGAATTGTGCCGCTATGCTTAATAGGAAGCGTTTGGGACGGATACCCGCACCTACGATGGAGGAACACTCTGGCGGGGAAAATTAGATACAGAGGTTTGGTTGAGTATGGCCTTCATTAAGGCAGTTCGGCACAGAGCTGAACCCGTTTCCCATCGATCTCAAGCGCTGTCTTCGAGTAAGTCAGTTTTTGTATGATCTTTCCGTCTCGGAAATGGAGAACGTCGACCCCTCTTCTCCTTTCAGGCCTCCCCTCGTAGCCCTTTTCGAATGAAGGCCACTGGAGTTGCCATCGGAAAAGGGCCTTCTGCTCAGCCTCATCGATAAAGGTTTCTTCCTCAGTGAATCGAAATCCGCCATGATTTTCAAACCAAGGGGCCCATGCCTGGCGAAGGGACTCCTTTCCTTTGACCTTGCCGCCGGTCCAGTTCTCAAATAGGACCTCATCGTCAAAGAGCTCCATGACCCCATTGAGATCATGTTTGTCCCAGGCGTGATTCCACTGGTTCAAGGCCTCCCTGATCTCGTCTCTTGAAAGCACCATCACCTCACCCGTTCCCAGAAAGACTAACCATCGTTTAACTTACCAAAATGCTGAAACTCTGAAAGCTTATGATTACCTCTGATACCATACCCCTTTCGTCACATCAACTATTACGCATAACTGGAAATCATGACTTTCGGGATCACTGCCTTGAGTCCTTATTGCGAATTCTCTTAGGGAGGGTTGTGAGGTTACTCGGCGGGATTTTTGGATGGCATTAAGATTCCAATTTCATGACCCTTGCAGGTATTGCCCCAGCATTTGGCTATTCCTTTCGGTCATCTCACAAAACTTGACTCCCATTCCAGGTGGCCTCCTGTCGGTTTCACTCTGTTCCCTTGTCCATACCACTTCGCACTTGGCTTGTATTGGCTCCGAAAGGCCTGGCAGTTGCAGCTTGAGCAAAAACCGTTCACCCTTGTTAAGGAGATGTGAGGTGTTGATAAAAAGGCCGCCACTGCTGATATTGCCGGAGTAAGCGCTGATGAAGGACTGGCGGTTCTTAAAGGCCAGGGACAATGCCCTTTGAGCACGGGCCTCCCTTCGAGTGGTGAACCCGCATGCCCTATCGATCATTTCCTTGAACCTTCTCACCTCGGATACGAGAATGGCCCTGAAGAATCCGGAGAGTTTGTTAAACTCCTGATCTAAAAAGGCGCGATCGATAACGCCAAGGGTTGTCGTGCCAACAGCCCGAGCTGTGGCGGTCCGATTAATGGCTCCAAAATATCCGAGTTCGCCAAATACCTCACCAGACTCAAGCACCGTTAGGATAAACCTCCTTCCCTCAATGGTTTTGGAGATTTCTACTGAACCGCTAAGAACCACGTAGATCCAGTTCCCTGCACTGCCCTCTTTGAAGATAATCTGGCCATCCTTATAGCTCTCCTCTGATGCTATGGGGTACGTGGGATTACCCTTCTCTTGATCGACAAGTCGTACCATCTTGGCAATACCTAAGTTGGGATTGTGTTCGGAAAAAAACACTACATCTTTAAAATAGTGTCAGAGCTGATCGTGACTACCACTCTTCAGTGTCGATGGAGATCTTCACTGATTAGGATTCTGGTTTTCCAAGATTGATAGTTCAACTAGACAAAGCCCTTGAAACCGCCCTTCAGCACCCTTACTGATTTGTCTGATCTCTGTTTTTAGGCATTGAGTTGATAAATTAGGTGTGTAGTATTTCAGATCCAGTATGTCACCAGGCTTTAGGTGGTTTAGTAAATCAGAATCCTCCCTTACCAGTACACCTTTTTCCCTGAATGATATGTCCCTGATCTTGAATTGATAGGCAAAATCGCATCCACTTACTGAAAATTCTACGCTGTAATATTGATCCATCGGTTTTCCGGGTGCAAACCCTCTTTCCAGTGCTTTGTTTGTGGCATGGTCTTCCATCCGGTCGCCCTCTCACATTACTGGCTTGTCAAACTCTTGAGCAAGAATAATGCCAAAACTAAGCATCCTGAACAAGTTCCCCAACATTCGGTAAATCCGATGATAGGTACGGGATAGGA
>JABXJZ010000246.1 GCA_013375335.1 Desulfobacterales bacterium | reverse complement strand
AAAAGGGTTAGCCACCCTAGGAGTTCACCCCAGATGATGTGGCCTGGCGTCCCCAACCGGATTTGAACCGGTGTTGTCGGCGTGAAAGGCCGATGTCCTGGACCTGGCTAGACGATGGGGACCCAAGTGGGCCGTGCGTGAATCGAACACGCGACCAACGGATTAAAAGTCCGCTGCTCTACCTGACTGAGCTAACGGCCCACAGTATAATACCTAACTGAATTTACTAACACTATTGGGATGCTGTGTCAAAAAAATATAGCTTTGTAGAGTAGTTAGGATTTCGGATTTCGGCATGTGGATCTGCATTGCATCCGCCTGTGGTAGTACCGTCGATTATTTAAATCTCTCCAGGATTGCCCTTGCGTGAAGGGGAAGACCCTCTGCTTCTGCCAGGTTAACCACCGTGTCTTTTAACAGGGAAAGCCCGTCCTTACTTAGATATTGAAAGGTTGGTTTCTTTAAGAAGTCATCTACAGACAGACCTGAAAACATGCGTGCCGCCTGACCTGTTGGGAGTACATGATTGGTCCCCGAGGCGTAATCACCTACCGGTATGGGTGAAAATGGTCCCAAAAATATGGAGCCCGCATGCTTGATCTTCTTGAGGATGACAAAAAAGTCATCAGTCATGATCTCCAGGTGCTCTGGTGCATACTCGTTGACGAAAGCAATGGCCTGTTCCATATCCCGTGCGATCAGGATGTAGGAATATCTACTGAGGGCGGAGTCGACGATTTCCTTGCGGGGAAGTTGGGGGACTGTACTATTTACGGTATCGGAGACCCTCAGCGCAAGTTCATCTGAGGTCGTCACCAGGACAGCTGCTGCATCTGGATCATGCTCTAATTGGGATAGTAGATCTATTGCAATCAGGTCTGCATCTCCCGTTTCATCGGCAAGGATCATTCCCTCACTTGGTCCGGCAGGGCAGTCTATATCTACCTCTCCAAAGACCAGGATCTTCGCGGCGGTGACATATTTGTTTCCCGGGCCGACTATTTTATCTACCTTGGGAATAGTGCCGGTGCCATAGGCCATGGAGGCAATTCCCCATGGCCCCCCGACCTTAAAGACCCTTGTTGTGCCAGCTATGTCTGCGGCTACAAGGGTAGAAGGGCTTATGACCATACCTTCGTCTGGAGGGGTACAGGCGATTATTTCCTTCACTCCGGCTACCCTGGCGGGCAAGATTGTCATCAAGATGGAACTCGGATAGGCGGCCCTTCTGCCAGGTATATACGCACCAACTTCTTCCAGTGGCGTGGTCATCCTGCCAGCCAGGATACCATCTGCGATGTCAACTACCCACATATCCCTTTCCATCTGGGCACGATGAAACTTGGTTATATTTTCGGAGGCGAATTTCAGCGCATCTATTACCTTTGCATCAACATTTCTGTAGGCCTCATCGATCTCCTCCTTTTTGACCTCCAGATCCTCTACAGTCAGGTTGGGCTTATACTTTTTGTAGTGATTGAGGGCTACGTGGTCACCGTTACCCCTGACATCGAGCACTATTCCCCGTACCTCTTCATAGACTGAGGTGACGTCTGTGAGCGATCTTTTCATGATGCTCCGATATTGTTCGGGGCTCAGGTTATCTATTTTCTCTGGCTTTAGTATCATCTTTAAATCTCCTGTCTTTTATTTCCCTTAAGGCCCAGACATGAAAGTATCAATATTGAGACTAAACTTGTCACATTCAGATCGACCCTCACCTTACATGGGAGGAAAATTTCCTTTGGTACATCTGCGGTAGAAGACTATAATATATGATATGAGAAGGTCATTTTCTACTAGTATAACTGTTCACTAAGATAAAATGCTGAGTAGCGAGGCCATAAAAAATATTCCCCAAGATCCAGGGGTCTATCTTTTTAAGGATAGGTCTGGAAAGACACTCTATATTGGCAAGGCCAAAAATCTGAACAAACGCCTCTCTTCTTACTTCGGTAAGGTAACGGATCAGGCCTATAAACTATCCTTCATGCTCACGAATGCCGATTCAATAGCGCATATTATTACTGGTACGGAAAAAGAGGCCTTGATCCTCGAGGGCAACCTCATAAAGAAGTATCGGCCCAGGTACAATGTAAAGATAAAGGACGATGCCAATTACCCCCTCCTTAAACTGGATGTTAATAACAGGTATCCTCGCTTGGCTATTGTGCGGAGGATGAAAAATGATGAGGCGCTCTATTTCGGCCCTTTCACATCCTCTTCGGCGGTGCGTTCTACCCTCCGTTTGATAGGCCCTGTCTTTCCCTTACGAAAATGTAGGACAAAGGAAATCCCCAGGAGATCAAGGCCCTGTCTGAACTACCAATTGGGAAGGTGCTTAGCACCGTGTTGTCTGGACGTGAGCATAGATGACTACCAGGAGATAGTGGAGCAGGTCAAGCTATTTCTAGAGGGACGCAACAAGGAATTAATCTCACAGCTAAAGGAGATGATGCAGAAGGCGTCAAGGGAGCTCAGTTTTGAAAAGGCCGCAAGGATAAGAGATCAGATAAGGGCTGTAGAGAAGACAGTAGAGCGCCAGACGGTGGTTTCCACTGGAGGGAGGGATCAAGATATTATCGGACTAATGCGGTTCGGTAAGGAAGCAGTGGTTGTGATTCTGTTCGTGCGCAGTGGTTATATGGTCGGGAGCAGAAACTATTCCATACATTGTGAATGGGAGAACTCAGGTGAGGCGCTCGAGGCATTTGTGAAACAATACTACAGGGATAAGGAATTTGTCCCCTCTGATATAGTCCTATCAGATGCAATAGATGATAGAGAGTTGATTTCTGAATGGCTGACGGCGATGGCGGGGAAAAAGGTATCTGTGTCGGTTCCCTTCAGGGGAGATAAGAAGAAGCTTGTGAATATGGCCGTGGCAAATGCGGAGTATAGCCTATCAAAGCGACAGCAAAGCAACCAGCAGGCTATCCTTGATGAAGCGAAATCCATACTACATTTAAGAAAAAGGCCGGGACACATAGAGGGAATAGATATATCAAATCTGAGAGGTGATCTTGCTGTGGCCTCTCTGGTTGCCTTTGTCGAGGGTTTGCCGCAGAAATCCGATTATCGAAATTACAGGATAAAAGGCGTGAAAGGGATAGACGATTATGCCATGATCGCCGAGGTGCTTGGAAGAAGGCTG
>JABXJZ010000040.1 GCA_013375335.1 Desulfobacterales bacterium | reverse complement strand
GGGGGACCCTTTGAATGCCTTGAGGGACCTGAGCCAGCAGTTCATACCTGTAGTGGTCAGAGATCTATCCCCCTTTCAGGGAGGGCTCGTTGGGTACTTCAATTACGATCTGATTAGGAACTGGGAACGGCTTCCAGGGCTTTTTCCAGAAGATCGGACTGTACCTGAGTGCCTCTTCACGGCCTCCAGGCGCCTGATCATTTTCGACCACCTGACCCACCAGATTAAAGTGGTTGCCTTTGTCTATCTGCGGGGAAAAGAGGATTTGAAAGACGCCTATGAGCTGGCCTGTCAGGAGGTCGATGAGACCATCGGTGAACTGCAATGCCCTCTGTCTTCTGTTTCAGGGGGAGCTCAGCTCTCCATCTCGCATCTTGAGAGCAACTTCAAGAGAGAGGACTTTGAGAAGGCAGTCAGAAAGGCCAGGGATTATATAGTAGCAGGGGACGTTATTCAGGTGGTCCTCTCACAGAGATTTTCAGGGGAGGTGGCAGGGGACGATTTCGCCCTCTATCGAAATCTGAGGAGCATCAATCCATCCCCCTATATGTTTTATCTGAATTTTGGAGAGGTAAGATTCATTGGGTCTTCTCCTGAGATCCTCGTCCGTTTGACAGATGGAAAGATAGAGCTTCGGCCAATCGCAGGTACCAGGCCACGGGGTCAAACACCCGAAGAAGATGGGGCACTGGAAAAAGACCTCATAGCTGACCCCAAGGAGCAGGCCGAGCATATTATGCTCGTTGATCTGGGTAGGAATGATGTCGGAAAGGTGGCCCTACCAGGGTCGGTTAATGTGCCCCGACTTATGGAGGTAGAGAGGTATTCCCACGTGATGCACATAGTATCGAGGGTGGAGGGGAGCTTGAGACCGGAGCTTGATGGCTTTGACCTGTTTATGGCGACCTTTCCGGCAGGGACCGTTACAGGCGCACCCAAGGTCAGGGCCATGGAGATTATCAGCGAACTCGAACAATCCCCAAGGGGACCCTATGCCGGGGCCGTTGGTTATTTCGGTTTTAACGGCAACATGGACTTGTGCATCACCATTCGTACTATCACCATTACAAGAAACAGGCTGTCTGTTCAGGTGGGTGCGGGCATTGTGTACGACTCCTCTCCGGACCGAGAATACCAGGAAACCTTACGGAAGGCCGCTGCCATGATCAAGGCCATTGAAAGGGCTAATGAAAAATGGTTCTGGTGATCGATAACTATGACTCCTTCACCTACAACCTGGTTCAGATGCTACAGGTGATCGGACAAGACGTCTGTGTTTGGCGAAACGATCAAATAGGTCTGTCCGGTATGGAGAATCTGAGGCCCTCTGCACTCGTCATTTCACCAGGCCCCGGTGGGCCAGCCCAGGCCGGTATCTCCGTGGAGGCCATCAGGTGTTTTGGACCCAAAATCCCCCTGCTGGGTGTGTGCCTGGGACATCAATGTATCGCTGCAGCCTTTGGTGGTAGGGTGGTTCAGGCTGGCAGGATCATGCATGGCAAGACCTCTCACATCTGTCACGATGGCCAAACCATCTATGAGGACATCCCAAATCCATTTAAGGCCACCCGTTACCACTCACTGATTGTCGAGGCGGACTCACTGCCGGAGTGTCTGGAGATAAGTGCGTGGACCGATGAACGTGAGGTCATGGGAGTAAGGCACCGGCGATATAGAATAGAAGGCGTTCAATTCCACCCCGAATCGATTTTAACAGGGGAGGGAATTGCTATTATCAGGAATTTTATCAAAAAAGGAGGGCAAAATGATTAGGGAAGCTATCGCTGCCGTCGTTGGGGGAGAGGATCTGGCCCAAGGTCAGATGATGGATGTCATGGAAGAGATCATGGAGGGCAGGGCCACGCAGGCGCAGATCGGATCCTTTATCACGGCCCTTAGAATGAAGGGGGAGAGAGTAGACGAAATTACCGGCGCAGCGAGGGTAATGAGGGCCAAGGCTCAAAGGATAACCATCAAAGACCATATGGAAGACGAAGCGATCCTTGACACATGTGGTACGGGCGGTGACAGTACGAATACCTTCAATGTCTCCACCGCTACGGCCCTGGTTGCTGCCGGGGGAGGGGTTAAGGTAGCCAAACATGGTAACAGGGCAGTCTCAAGTCAGTGCGGGAGCGCCGATGTGCTCGAGGCCTTGGGCTTGAAACTGGATATGGCCCAATCCGATGTTGAGCGGTGCATCCGAGAAGTGGGGATAGGTTTTCTCTACGCCCCGCTCTTTCATGGGGCAATGAGGCATGCAGCCGGCCCGAGAAAGGAGATAGGGCTCAGAACTATTTTTAATATGCTGGGCCCCCTGACCAATCCAGCTGGGGCCACTGCTCAGCTCTTGGGCGTCTATGACCCTCACCTTACCGAGAAGATGGCCCATGTCCTTAAGAATCTTGGAACCAGGGAGGCGTTTGTGGTCTGCGGGGAGGGGACACTTGATGAGATAAGCATCTGCGGCCCCACCAGGGTTTCTCACCTCAAGAATCGAGGGGTTACTACATTCACTATGACCCCAGAGGAGTATGGCTTCGAAAGGGCAGACCCCGAGGCCGTAAGGGGTGGGAATGCACGAGAGAATGCCAGTATAATCCTGGAGATTATGGAAGGCCAGAGAGGACCACGGCGGGATATGGTCCTGCTAAATGCTGCTGCTGCCTTTGTGGCTGCGGGGCTCAATGGGGATCTCAAGGCAGGCATAGAGAGGGCAAAGGAATCCATCGACTTGGGAAGGGCAAAGGAGAAACTCGATTCTCTGATCGATTTTACCAGGCGTTGTAGCTAAGTCCTTCGATTCATAAATTCGGTAACGAATTTATTCACTCAGGACTTAGTGCTGCCCTCGGCCATGAGCTCGAGCCGAATGGAGTGAGCAAGAACGGCCCCATGAATTTGGAGAATACGTGAGTGTAATTGCGAATCGAAGCGCTAAGGGTACGGCCATATGCACCATCTGCTCGCGGAAATAGTGAGTGAGAAACAAAGAGAGGTTACTCTGCTGAGGGAGAGGTGCAGGTCAATTAACCAGGAAAGAAAACCACCCTTTCCAATCCGCGACTTCAAAGATGCTATCTCAACCCAGGGCCGGATCAATCTCATTGCGGAGATCAAGTTTGCCTCTCCGTCCGCCGGAATTATCCGGGAGGGGGTTGATCCTGTCACCCTCGGTAGGGGATATGAGGAGGCAGGTGCCGCGGCTATCTCCCTTGTGACTGATAAGAGGTTCTTTGGTGGGGACCTGGAGGATTTGCCCAGGCTGAAGAAATCGACCCATTTACCAATATTGCGCAAGGACTTTATCATAGATGGGATCCAGGTAAAGGAGTCGTTTCTATACGGCGCAGACGCCGTCCTCCTGATCGCCCGTATTCTATCCCGGCAACAATTACAAGAATTACTCGTCATCAGCCAGGCATTGGGGCTGGCCTCATTGACAGAGGTCCACGATGGCCATGAGCTTGAAAAGGCGATCGATTGTGGGGCTGATATCATAGGCATCAACAACCGAGATCTGGATACCTTCAAAGTCGACCTGGGCACTACCATTGAGCTAGCCCCTCGGGTTGCGGATAGGCATATCGTGGTCAGCGAAAGCGGCATCATGAACGGGAGGGATATCCAGTTATTGAAGGGAAGTGGTGTTCGAGCAGTTCTGGTAGGAACCTCAATCCTGAAGAGCGATGATGTAAGGAAGAAGACCAGAGAGCTCGTTCATGCCGCCGGTGGAGGTACCGGTAATAAGAGATGGTAAGGGTCAAGGTCTGTGGCATAACAAATTATCAGGATGCCTCTATGGCCATTGAACTCGGGGTCGATGCCCTCGGTTTCATCTTCGCACCGAGCCCCAGAGGGATTACCCCTGAAGAGGCACGCGATATTATCTGTGCCATTCCGCCCTTTGTGCAGGCTGTTGGGGTCTTTGTCGACGAGGATCCAGTTACAATTCGGCGGATCATACGCCTGTGCGGGCTTGATCTTGTTCAACTCCATGGAGATGAATCCCCGGATTTTTGTCATGAATTGATGCCCAATGCCATCAAGGCATTTCGCCTGAAGGATGAACCGAGCCTCTCGGTAATCGGGCCTTATCGCGGACGGGTCAGGGCCATATTATTGGATACCTACGTGGAAGGGAAAAAGGGGGGCACCGGCAGGGCCTTTGATTGGAACCTGGCCATCAAGGCAAAGGGATTTCAAATACCCACTATCTTATCAGGAGGGCTCAATCCAGACAATATCGCTGAGGCCATCTCACTGGTAAAACCCTTCGGCGTGGATGTGAACAGCGGCATCGAAGCTGCCCCAGGGAAAAAGAGCCCTGCTCTCATGACTGAGCTGATCGAAATAGTAAGAAAAATGGAGCGCACAACCAATGGCAATGCCCAATAGAAAAGGCTATTTTGGGGCGTATGGGGGTAAATTCGTACCGGAGACGCTTATGACACCCCTTAAAGAGTTGGAGAAGGCCTTCCGGGCAGCCCTGGGTGATAAGGATTTCAGGGCGGAGTTGGCCTATTATTTGAGGCGCTATGCGGGACGGCCCACTCCACTTTACCCGGCGGAGAACCTCAGCAGAAGCCTCGGCAGTGCACGAATATACCTGAAAAGGGAAGATCTCGCCCACACAGGTGCCCACAAGATAAACAATACCCTTGCCCAGGTCCTCCTTGCCAAGAGGATGGGCAAGAGGCGGATTATTGCCGAGACCGGAGCAGGGCAGCACGGCGTGGCCACCGCCACTGCTGCGGCCCTGTTCAACCTTACGTGCAACGTATATATGGGCGAGGAGGATATTCGCCGGCAGGCCATGAATGTCTATCGCATGAGACTCCTAGGGGCGGAGGTGATACCGGTCAAACAGGGGAGTTGCACACTCAAGGATGCCATAAATGAAGCTATCCGCGACTGGGTAACCCATGTGAGGAACACCTTTTATGTGATAGGCTCAGTTGTTGGACCGCATCCGTATCCTCTGATGGTAAGGGAATTCCAATCGATCATAGGTCGGGAGGCCCGACAGCAGATCAAGAGGGCTGAAGGACGGCTACCTGATATCATAATCGCCTGTGTAGGTGGGGGGAGTAACGCACTGGGCATATTCTATCCCTTTTGTGCTGACCAGGTAAGATTGATAGGGGTAGAGGCAGCTGGTCTTGGTCTGAATACAGGTAAGCACTCGGCGACCCTTTCGGTTGGCAGCCCTGGCATCCTCCACGGGGCCTTGAGCTATCTCCTCCAAACAAAGGAAGGTCAGATCAAGGAGGCCCACTCCGTGGCCCCTGGGCTGGACTATCCCGGTGTGGGTCCGGAGCATGCCTTTTTCAAGGATAGCGGTCGGGCCTCTTATGTATCTGTAACGGATGATGAGGCCGTGGGGGGGTTCAAAATCCTTTCGGAAACAGAGGGGATTATCCCGGCTCTGGAGAGTGCACATGCCGTTGCGTATGCATTAAAGATAGCGCCAAAGATGACATCCGATCAGATTATCGTCATCAATCTGTCAGGTAGGGGTGACAAGGACGTGGCCATCGTAGCCGAAAGGGACAGGAATGCAAAGGATCTCTAACAGGATGAACAGAGTAGATCTGGCTTTCAAGAGATTGAGAAGGGAGAAGAAAAAGGCCCTCATTCCCTTTATCACCGCTGGTGATCCGGATCTGGCCACCACTAAGGATCTGGTCTTTACCCTTGAGGAATCCGGAGCCCATATTATTGAACTGGGTGTCCCCTTCTCCGATCCCTTAGCCGATGGGCCTGTTATTCAAGCTGCATCTCTCAGGGCGTTGGGACAGGCCGTCGGCCTCAGCAAGGTCTTTGAATTGGTGCTGGATATCCGCCAGGAGACCGAGGTCCCCCTGGTACTCATGACCTATTACAATCCCGTTTTTCGGCTTGGACTGGAAAAGGCGGCCCACCAGGCCGCCCTTGCAGGGGTGGACGGGTTTATCATACCTGACCTTCCCCCGGAGGAGTCTGGGGAATGGAGGAAGTTGGCCAGGGCGAATAGTCTGGACGTCATCTTTCTTGTGGCACCCAATACTCCCCCCTCCAGGGCACGATTCCTCGCCAGCAGAACAAGCGGATTTCTGTACGCCGTGTCCATTACGGGCATTACAGGCAAAAGAGACGGGATTCCGGATGGCTTAACTGATTATCTCAAGATGCTAAGGAGTATCACCAATAAGGCGCTTGCGGTGGGATTCGGGATCTCATCGCCATCCCAGGTGAAGGCGATAGGACCTCTGTGCGATGGAGTGATTATTGGCAGTGCATTGGTAGATCTTCTGGCCCGGTATGGGAATAGGAACAATGGGTTTATCCAGATAAGATCATTTGTCAAATCCATTGCAGAGGCCCTTACGGGGAATTAGGCCTAAGAATGCCTCAAAGCCGCCTAATAGGCTTGCGTTACTCCCAGTATTGCCAAGTAATATGAGGAAAATAAGCATTTTTTAAATTTTTGAAAAAATTTTTTGAAAAAACATTTGACATATCGATTTTAATGGTTTATAGGACACGGCTAAATCAACAGGCACCGAAGACGGTTATGCAGCTTATCGAGAGAAATATTATCGTCATTATCAGCGGAGTAGGGATAGGTATTTCCCTACTCCTTATACTCCTGGTAGTTGGCCTTAAACTACCGGGCCTGATGATGGCGTAATATTTCCGAAGAAGCTTTCAAAACCCGTTATCAGGCTCACCTGATAACGGGTTTTTTGATTTAGGTGCTTTGCCCCAACAAAATAGCAGAGGAGATTCAACGATGTTTCAAATCGATTTAGAAGAGGTGAGAAAAGCCGCAGGGTGTTACGCAAACAAGGCCCTGCGGCGGGCACTTACATACGCTCCTGCTACGAGTATGAAAACCTCAGAATAGAGCTCAAAAAACGAAATGAAAGGAGCATAACCATGGCGGACAAGATAATTATCTTTGATACTACCCTGAGGGACGGGGAGCAATCCCCCGGGTACAGCATGAACACCGATGAGAAGCTATATCTCGCTTCACAGTTGGAGAAGCTGAGGGTCGATGTGCTTGAAGCAGGGTTTCCCGCTGCCTCTGAAGGAGACTTTGAGGCAGTCCAGATGATCGCTAAAAAGATCAGGAGCATTGAGGTAGCCGCCCTTGCTCGGACCTCCAGGCAGGATATTGACGCCGCCTGGGGAGCAATAAGGGAGGCGGCAAATCCCCGCATCCACGTCTTCATTGCCACCTCGGATATCCACCTCAAGCACAAGCTGAAAATGGATAGGAATCAGGTCATTGACAAGACAGTTGAGGCCGTCAAATATTCCAGGCAATTTACGGACAATGTAGAGTTTTCAGCAGAGGACGGCTCCCGGACTGACCGTGACTTTCTCTGCAGGGTGTTTGAGGCAGCTATCTCAGCCGGGGCCACAACCGTGAATCTCCCTGATACAGTAGGGTACGCTATTCCGAGTGAGTTTGCAGACCTTATTGCCTATGTGAAAGGCCACACACCGAACATCGGCAAGGCGGTGCTGAGCGTTCACTGCCATAACGATCTGGGCCTTGCCACAGCCAACAGCCTGGCTGGTATCAATGCTGGTGCGCGGCAGGTTGAGTGCACGGTCAACGGCATCGGGGAGCGGGCGGGCAATACCTCTCTTGAGGAGATCGTCATGACCCTCCACACCAGGAGGAACTACCTTCCATATGTCACTACCATAAATGCAAAGGAGATCTATCCCTCAAGCCACCTGTTGTCCATGATTACCGGGATTTCCGTACAACCGAACAAGGCCATTGTCGGGGCTAATGCATTCGCGCACGAGGCTGGAATTCATCAAGACGGGGTATTAAAGCATAAGACAACGTATGAGATAATGGAGCCCGCTACTATTGGTCTTGAGACCAGTCGGCTGGTTATGGGAAAACATTCTGGCCGACATGCATTCAGGGATCGTCTGGGAGAGCTTGGGTATGAGCTGTCTGAGAGTGAAATTGACCATCTCTTTAAGAAGTTCAAAGACCTCGCAGACAAAAAGAAGGAGATAGCCGAGGAGGATTTAGAGGTCCTTGTGGCCGAAGAGCTGCTGAGGGTTCCAGATACCTATAAGCTAAAGTATCTTAACGTAATCAGTGGTACATCAACTGTTCCTGCGGCCACGGTGCAATTGGAGGTCAAGGGGAAAAAGGTGGAACAGAAGGCGGAGTTTGGTGTAGGCCCCATTGATGCGACCTACAATACCATTGCAAAGCTCACCGGCACGAAATCAAAACTGCTCCGCTTCTCTATTGATTCCCTTACAGGTGGAACGGATGCCCAGGGTGGGGTGACAGTGCGCTTGGAGGAAGACGGAGTGCAGACCATCGGCAAAGGGGCTGATCCTGATATCATAGTCGCAAGTGCCAAGGCATATATCAATGGATTGAACCGGTTAGAGCACCTCAAACGAAGGCGATCGCGGCAAAAGGGGAAGTGAGCTGGTAAGAGCGAACCCTGGGAGAATATGAAAAATGGCCATGACCATAACTGAAAAGATACTGGCACGACATGCCAATCGTGACCATGTTTCACCCGGTGACCTGATAGAAGTGAATGTGGACATGGCCCTGGCCAATGACATTACCGCGCCTTTGGCTATAAAGGTCTTCGAAGAGATAGGAGCTCGCAGGGTATTTGATCACCACAAGATTGCCCTTATTCCCGACCACTTTGTCCCCAACAAGGACATTGAGTCTGCGGAGCAGGCCAAGGCAATGCGAGAGTTTTCCACTCAACATCAGATCGAACACTACTACGAGGTTGGGCGATCCGGTATTGAGCACGTCTTACTGCCTGAGAAGGGGTTGGTTATACCAGGGGATCTGGTCATCGGTGCGGACAGCCACACCTGCACATATGGGGCACTGGGGGCCTTTTCCTCCGGTGTTGGGAGCACCGATCTTGGGGTCATAATGGCCACCGGTAAGACCTGGCTTAAGGTACCACCAACCATCAGGCTCGAGTACGAGGGTAGCTTACTCCCCTGGGTAGGCGGGAAGGATCTGATACTCTTTACCTTGGGCACATTGGGAGTTGATGGCGCCAACTACCGTTCTTTGGAGTTCTCGGGTCCTGTTATCGGACGACTCTCCATGGATCAAAGGTTTACCATGGCCAACATGGCAGTTGAAGCAGGTGCAAAGAACGGTATCATAGCGCCAGATGAGACTACCATGGCTTATGTTGCTCAAAGATCAAGCAGAAGGCCCTTTGTGTGTACCAGTGATCCTGGAGCGGACTATGAAAGGGTGATCAAGATACAGGTAGATAAGATCGAACCTCAGGTAGCCTTTCCCCATTCACCTGCCAATGTCCGAGCTTTATCGCAGGTTGGGAATATAACAGTGGATGAGGTCTTCATAGGGTCGTGTACCAATGGCCGACTGGAAGACCTTCGGCAAGCAGCCACAGTTCTCAAGGCGAGGAAAGTAGCCAAGGGGACCAGGCTGATAGTCATACCCGGCTCCCAGCTAATCTATAGCCAGGCCATTAAAGAGGGGATCTTGCAGACGTTGATGGACGCTGGTGCGGTTATCGGCCCTCCCAGCTGTGGGCCCTGCCTCGGTGGTCACCTGGGCGTCCTAGCTGGCGGAGAAAGGGCAGTTTCCACAACTAATAGAAACTTCCTCGGCCGAATGGGACATCCA